>NZ_CEYNZH010000037.1:0-33316 GCF_982874595.1 Oceanospirillum sp.
TGCCATGATAGGCGCTGCGATTACCGCTAACGTGGCTATGAACTCTTATCAGGATAGTTTGCAGAAGCATAAAGGTCCCCTGACGGATGAGCAAAAATCCCGGGTCCTTAAGCACCCTCAGGAAGGTTATGATCTGCTCAAGGCTGCAGGTATCACCAATCAGCTTTGGTTGGATATCGTTCTTCAGCATCATGAAAAAATTGATGGCAGTGGTTACCCTAAAGGCCTTCGCGGTGAGCAGATTTGCCTGGAGGCTAAAATTGTCGGTTTGGCGGATATCTATTCTGCAATGATCTCGGGCAGGCAGTATCGTCCTGCACTAACTCCGCAGCGAAGTCTTAAGCAGCTATTTTTGCAGCGTGGGAGCTTTTTTGACGAATCCCTTACCAATGTCTTTTTGTCAGAGTTGGGGGTCTACCCTCCAGGGGCGACTGTGGAGCTGGTAAATGGTGAGATGGGTGTTGTGATCAAGCGCAAGTCTCCGGAAAGCAGCAAACCGATGGTTTCTTCGATTCGCGACCGATTTGGAACGCGCTTTATGCATCCGGTGATGCGTGATACTGGTGATAAACGCTACAGCATTAAAAGTGATGTTAAGGTTGAGCAACTGGGCAACATCAATCCATCAATTTTATGGGGGCTGAAACTGATGCGTGTCAGTTAACGTGTTGGTCCTGAGATAAACAAAGACAGAGGTAACGGTTTTTTATGAAAGCTTGGGTCGCTTTACTGGCTGGTTTGGTTCTTTCTATCAATGCACCAGCAGCTGATTACAGTAACCCTGATGAGGCTATTAAGGCACGTCAGGATCAGTTTGAAGATATTAAGGCAAGTTTCAAACAACTTAGATTTCTTGTCATCCAGAAACGGTTTGATGCTATGGCTGCACGTGAAGAGGCTGACAAGTTAGTCGAGTTAAGCCAACCTTTAGTCGCGATGTTCCGAACGCGTTCGGATCAGGGGGATACCAAGGCGCTCGACCGTATATGGGAGCATTGGCCACGCTTTGAAAAGCAAATGAATGAGTTTGTCGAGCTGACAAAGAAAACAGCTGACAGTCTCAAATACGCTAATCAGGAAGATGCCCGAATGTATGTCAACCAGGCTGCGAAAAGCTGTAAAGGGTGTCATCGTCTCTTTAAAGCCCGTTAGTCGTTTGTCTATTGTCTTTAAACTTAAGGAGCCGGCAGAATTGCCGGCTTTTTTTATCTGTCTGGATGAATGTTCAGGACATACAACACTTTTTGAACTTCTTGCCACTGCCGCACGGGCAAGGGTCGTTACGCCCGGCACTCTTTTCTGCCGGAGGGGTGTAATCCTTGCCATGCACAAAGAACCAGCGACCCTCTTCCCGGATAAACTTGGAGTCTTCTGAGTGATTGATGATGCCATTTTTTTCACGGTATCGAGCTGTAAAACGAACTCGGCCTGTGTCGCCATTGGTTTCTGTTTCGTGAACTTTCAGGCCTAGCCACTCAGAGTTTTCGGCCCAGGCTTTTAACCCGACGAAATCGTACTGAGGGCGAACCTCTTGCTGAGTCGTTTGTTCGATGTAATCCAGATCGGCCAGAACATAGGCAGAGTAACGGGATCTCATTAATTGCTCCGGGGTTTTCGGTAGAGTGTCCCCGGTTATATAGTTCTGGCAACACTTGCCAAAAGTTTGGCCGGACTGACAGGGGCAGGGCTGCTCTGCTGTGATGGCGTCCGAGATAGTACTCATGGAGATTCCCTCGTGATGGGTTATATTAATCAATAGGTTATGGAGTGTTTTCTATCATACCGGAGATGCTTTTATGTTGAGTAGTGATAAATCCCATACAGAAATTGTTTCCATTAAAGAACAGCTGATTTCTCCTGAGAAAGCGCTGAAGGGACGTTCTGAATACCTGTTCGCGGTTTCGGTGCCTCATCGGATATTGGGTGGGGAGCTAGCAGAGATCATGCATTATCCTCACAAAATTATTCTTGGATTAGGCTGTTTCTGGGGAGCTGAACGTCTCTTCTGGCAGCAGCCAGGTGTTTTACAGACTGCGGTAGGCTATGCGGGCGGTTACACCCCTTTCCCGACTTATGAAGAGGTTTGTAGTGGTCTAACCGGCCATGCAGAAGTGGTCGTGGTGGCCTATGAACCGACTAAGATTAGTCTTGAGCAGTTATTAAAGCTTTTCTGGGAAAACCATGACCCGACACAGGGAATGCGACAAGGAAACGATAAAGGAACCCAATACCGATCCGTAATCTACTGCCAATCTGATTCTGACAGACAGATCGCTTTGCAGTCTCAGCAGCGCTTTCAGAAAAAGCTTGATCTTGCAGGGTTGGGCACGATTACAACTGAGATCGAGTTGAATGAATCATTTTATTTTGCCGAGCCATATCATCAGCAATATCTTGATGCGAATCCCAATGGTTATTGTGGTTTGAAAGGAACTGGTGTGACTTGTTTATAAGTCTTAGGCTTTTAAGTTTTTAGACAATTAAACGTGTGTTTTATTGTCACTCTGTATAGAATGGTTTACAGAAGCAGTCGCCAGTAAAGGGTTGAACCATGCGCTTAGAAATAGTCTGTCAGAATCGTGTTGGAATCATGCGGGATATTCTCGAGGTTTTTGTTGATTTCCGAATTAATGTGGTTCGTGCAGAGGCTGGTGGCGATAAGGGTAATGCCATTTATCTGTATATGCCGGGCATGCTCAATATGCAGCTGCAAAGCGTACGGACCCGGTTAGAAAAGATTTCCGGTGTTCAGAAAATACGTCGGATCAGTCTGATTCCCAGTGAGCGACGTCACTATGAGCTGGACATTCTTCTGCAATCCTTAGACCTTCCTGTTCTGTCTGTTGATATTGACGGTCGTGTTGTAGCGGCAAATGCTGCATCCGGGCGAGTTCTTAGCCTGAGAGTCGATGAAGTATCAGGCCTTTCCCTTAGTAAGCGGGTAAAAAATCTTGATCTGGATGCTTTGTTGCCAAAATTAGAATCCCGTCTCAATGGTGTTCGGGTTGAGATACGTGGTGATGCTTATTTAGCAGATATCAATCCTATCTATATGGAAGAAAAGCTTTCTGGTAAGGAGCCTGCTGGTGCAGTTATTACCCTGCATCCGGTAGAATCACTAGGAGCACAGATTTATTCGCTACAAAAGCATGAGGATTTTGGCTTCGAAGCGCTTCAAATCCAAGCTGCTAAGATGCAGGCTATGATTCGGGAAGCTAAGCGTATGGCTCCCCTCGATGCGCCGTTGTTGATTCAGGGGGAAACCGGGACAGGCAAGGAAATGCTTGCCAGAGCTTGTCATATGAGCAGTCCCAGAGGACGATCTCCTTTCATGGTGCTCAACTGTGCCAGCTTACCGGACAATCTGGCTGAAACTGAACTTTTCGGCTATGGACCAAATGCTTTTGAAGGGGCGCGTAAAGAAGGAAAGCTCGGCCTGCTTGATCTGGCATCCGGTGGCAGTATTTTTCTTGATGAAGTGGGTGAAATGAGCCCTCATCTTCAGGTTAAACTTCTGCGATTTCTACAGGACGGTTGTTTCCGGCGAGTGGGGAGTGAAGAAGAGATACAAGTAGATGTGCGCGTTGTTTGTTCATCTCAAAAGGATCTGGCTGAACTGTGTGAGCAGAATATTTTTCGGGTGGATTTGTTCCATCGACTGAATGTTCTGACCCTTGAAATCCCACCGTTGCGTAACTGCAAAGAGGGAATTCCGGATCTTGCTAATCACTTTATCGATCGAGCCTGTACCCAAATTGGTACTCGTCAGCGTGAATTATCTGAGTCTGCAGAAGTCGCACTTTGTCAGTACCACTGGCCTGGAAATGTCCGCCAGCTTGAAAATGTTCTTTATCAGGCTGTCTCCATCTGCGAGGGTGAGATAATAGACGTTGAGCATATCAAGTTGCCCAGTCTGCATAACCTGGATGGTCAGCAACTGGACCTTAACGGTAGCTGGGGGGATATTACAGCCCGAGTAGAGCAACAGATTCTCGCAACGTTATACCCAGATTTCCCCAGTAGCCGTTTACTGGCAAAGAGACTCGGAGTGTCTCATACGACGGTCGCTAATAAATTACGTCAGTATCGCATTGGGCATTAATGCGTGTACTCGTCCATTAGGTCTATAGACATTCACACTGATAATTAATTATTTTTGGCTCAACTATATCAGAGATCTTGTTCAGCTAATGTTTGCCGCTATTATAAGAGCCTCTCGATAACTCACTGTTTTCAAAAATATTCTGGCTGAGGTTAGTATGGTAAAACTGCTGATTGTTGATGATCATCATATTGTACGTGCGGCAGTTTCCAAGATGCTTGCGGATGAAGAATGGATCGAGATTGCCGGTGAGGCAGGTAGCGGTGAGGAAGCTGTTGCTATGGCCAGGGAATTAGAGCCTGACGTTGTCCTGATGGATATTAAGATGCAGGGGATTGGGGGCTTGGAAGCAACCCGAAAAATCGTACGCATGCTGCCGGACTGTAAAGTAATTGCATTGTCAGCGCTTATTGAAGAGACGTTTGCGACCCGCGCCCTTGAAGTTGGTGCTTCGGGTTATCTGTCTAAAGGTACTGACCCGGCTGAGATGGTTAACGCGATCCGTCAGGTGCATCACGGTCAGCGATATCTCAGTTCTGAAATTGCCCAAAAAGTAGCCTTGAGTCGAATGAGTCCGGGGAACGAGAACCCTTTTGATGGTTTGTCGGACAGGGAGCTTCAGATCGCTCTGATGGTTGTTAACTGCCAAAAAGTCAGTGATATCTCTGACAAGCTTTTTCTGAGCCCTAAGACAGTGAATACCTATCGTTATCGTATCTTTGATAAGTTGCAGGTAAGCAGTGATGTTGAGCTTACACATTTAGCGATCCGTCATAAAATGATAGATACGGAATCCCTGTGAACTGATGTCTGAATTTGACGCCAAACCCTTTCTCAAAACCCTACCTAAGCATCCCGGAGTCTATCGAATGTACGATAGCTCTGATGCCCTGCTCTATGTGGGTAAAGCTAAAAATCTAAAAAACAGAGTCAGTAGTTATTTTCGTTCAACTGGCTTAACGCTTAAAACAAAGGCCCTGGTTGAGCAGATCAACCGTATTGAATTCACAGTGACAGGCAGTGAAACAGAGGCGCTGTTGCTTGAGCAAACTCAGATTAAGCGTAATCGTCCCCCATTTAATATATTAATGCGGGATGATAAGTCCTACCCCTACATATTCCTGAGCTCTGGAGACTACCCGCAAATTGAATACAGTCGGGGTAAAAAACGTCGCTCCGGTCAATATTTCGGCCCTTATCCCAATACCAATGCCGTTAAGGAGACGCTCAATCTTCTGCATAAGGTTTTTCGCCTCAGGCAGTGCGACGATAATTTTTTTAGTCACCGTAGTCGCCCTTGCCTGCAGCATCAGATAGAGCGTTGTAGTGCTCCTTGTGTCGATCTCATCAGTCGTGATGAATATACTGAAGATGTAAAGCGTGCCGTACTCTTTCTGAAAGGGCGAAGTATGGAGTTAATCGCGGATCTGCAGGAAAAAATGGATCACGCCGCAGAGACATTGAATTTTGAGTTAGCCGCGCGTTTTCGTGACCAACTCATTCAGCTACGAAAGATTCAGGAGCAGCAGTACGTCTATGGAGAGCAGGGGGATGCTGACTTATTTGCCTTGGCTTCCCGCCCTGGCGGTCTCGCCATCTCCGTGCTTTTTGTTCGTTCCGGGAGAGTGCTGGGATCGCGGCATTATTTTCCAACGAATCAACTATCTGATAATGATGAAGAGACCCTGCAAGCCTTTATCAATCAATTTTATTTGGGGAGTGACACCCGTGAAGTCCCGGCGGAGGTGATTACCAATCTATCACTGCAGGAACCGGAGATGCTGACCGCGGCGTTGAAAAGCCTCTACTCTAAGAAGGTTTCTATCAATAGCCAGGTACGATCCCATCGCGCCCGTTGGTTGCAAATGGCAGTGACGAATGCTGAGCAGTCTCTGATCAGTCATCTTGCTCGAAAAGGGACCATGGATGGTCGCTTTAAAGCATTACAGCAGGCTTTGGGGCTTGATGAGCGGCCAGAGCGTCTTGAATGTTTTGATATCAGTCACAGTTCCGGTGAGGCGACTGTGGCTTCCTGTGTGGTTTTAGGGCCAGAAGGGCCAATCAAGGGAGAGTATCGCAAGTTTAATATCGAAGGCATTACTGCCGGTGATGACTATGCTGCTATGCGGCAGGCATTGATTCGCCGTTATAAACGTCTGGCGGCCGGAGAGGGTAAAAAGCCTGACATCCTGGTGCTTGATGGCGGTAAAGGACAACTTAAACAAGCACGCGAAGTTTTCAACGAGCTGGCTGTTTCCGATGTTGTTCTTTTAGCCGTTTCAAAAGGGACGACCCGTAAGCAAGGCTTTGAAACCCTATATCTTGAAACAAATGATCAGATTATTGATCTGGATTCAGACTCTAAAGCTCTGCACGTTATTGAGCAGGTCAGGGATGAAGCGCACAGATTTGCCGTTGTTAGCCACCGCCAAAGACGGGATAATACACGAAGGACATCCCGCTTTGAGTCGATTCCAGGGATAGGGCCAAAACGACGACAAGCAATTTTGAGACATTTTGGTGGTCAGAAAGAAGCCCTGGATGCCAGTATTACAGAACTGGCAAAGGTTCCGGGTATTAGCGCACCCCTGGCTGAGCAGATTTATTTCCACTTACACCCTGAACAGTAGTAGGCCTGATGAAGTTACCGAATATTTTAACCGCGTTACGTATTGCTTTTATTCCTCTGATTGTCGCGGTTTTTTACCTGCCCTTTGAGAATAATCTCTATATTGCGGCAGGTATTTTTGCCCTTGCTGCCTGGACTGACTGGCTGGATGGTTTTCTTGCCCGTCGATTAAATCAGTCAACACCTTTTGGTGCATTTCTTGACCCTGTTGCTGATAAGTTGATGGTATCGGTTTCGTTGGGATTGTTAATCGATGCTCATGCAAGTATTTGGATGACGCTTCCGGCTTTGATCATTATTGGTAGAGAGATAGTAATTTCAGCTTTGCGGGAGTGGATGGCCGAACTAGGCAAACGGGCCAGCATTGCCGTATCTATGATAGGTAAGGCAAAGACGTCTTTGCAGATGCTTTCTATTTTTATCCTGTTAAGTCAGGAGCCGGGCACAGACACCGCTATGTTAGGTATGATTTTGCTTTATGGTGCTGTCGTACTGACAATCTGGTCAATGGTTCAGTATATTAAAGCCGCCTGGCCCGATTTGAAGTCGGGCATGTGACTTTTTGTACTTTTGTATGAGTGTTCTCATGCAGATAATTGTAATAAAAACAAAAAGTTGTGAAAAAAAGGGTTGACGCTCAAAAATGCACGTATATAATACGTCCCAAGTTCAGCGGGAATAGCTCAGTTGGTAGAGCACAACCTTGCCAAGGTTGGGGTCGCGAGTTCGAGTCTCGTTTCCCGCTCCACTTAATTTTGATTTTTGAGACAAGGCCGGGTGGCAGAGTGGTCATGCAGCGGACTGCAACTCCGTGTACGCCGGTTCGATTCCGACCTCGGCCTCCATCTCAAGATCTATCGCTTGTGTCAGTCATACTATGACTTTTTATAAGCGCCAATAAGCCCGGATGGCGAAATTGGTAGACGCAAGGGACTTAAAATCCCTCGGTGGCAACACCGTGCCGGTTCGATTCCGGCTCCGGGCACCATGAGACGATAGCCATCCTTGTCGTCCCAATAGCAGAAAACATAGCGCTAAAAGCGCTTTTTTTGTTTCTGTTCCTATCTCTTTGAGAATGGCCGAGTGGCAGAGTGGTCATGCAGCGGACTGCAACTCCGTGTACGCCGGTTCGATTCCGACCTCGGCCTCCATTCTCTGATCTGTAAGATATCCCCTAGAATACCCCGTTAACTCTTTTCGTTTGCCATTGTTGTTTTTTTAGTCATAAAAAAACCCTATGCCATTCGGCATAGGGTTTGTTTGCTTCCCAGTACTTAAGCAGGGCAGTACATCTGATGCAGCGTCCTGATTATAGTGCTGGCTCGATCACCATTAAGTGAATAGTAAATCGTCTGAGACTCGCGGCGGGTCTTGACTAACTCATCCCGACGCAGAACAGCCAGGTGCTGGGAAAGTGCAGACTGACTCAGGTCTAATGATTCATTTAACTCGCTGACTGATAACTCTTTTCCATTCAGGTAGCATAAAATCATCAGGCGATTTTCGTTGGCCAGTGCTTTTAACAGTGCGGTAGCTTCCTTGGCATTATCACGCATTGCCACTAGATCAACGTTTTCTTGGATTGGTTCCTCGAAAGTTGCCATTGCTTTAACTCGCTAAGACTAATTTAGTTATAATTGATATTAGTATAATTTACGGAATTCAACAAATAATCAGTCTCATTTCCGTAATGACCGAGATTATAAAGGGAGTTCTCTCTGCATGAAAGCGAACCAGTACTCATAAAATTAATTGTCAACATTTCAGTCTCCCATCTTTAGTATTAGATAACTCTTATTGTTAGGGTTGTCGACAGTTCATGTGTTGTTGGTATTCCCTAATTTATCCTAAGGCTTTGTTTATCAGCGTTGCAGATGGATGCACCTTTTGTCTTAGTTTCAAAGTGGTTTTTATCGATTAAAGTTGTCGACGATCTTAATGGGCTTTTGTCGACAATTGCTAAACCCTCGCTGGTCGGCATTTATAAAGTTCGTGCAACTCACTGATAACAACTAAAAAGAGGTCTTGCCACATGACCTATCAGGCACAATACGAAAAATCTATCCAACAACCTGAGCAGTTCTGGGCAGAGAAGGCTGCTGATATTCCGTGGTTTACCAAACCACAGCAGATTCTGGGTAAAGATGAATTTGGAACCGATCGCTGGTTTGTCGATGGTGAACTCAACACCTGTTATGCAGCGGTCGATTATCATGTTGAAAATGGTCGTGGTGATCAGGTTGCTATTTATTATGATTCTCCAGTGACTGATGTTAAAAAAACGATCACCTATAAAGAGCTGCAGGATCAGGTAGCAACGTTTGCTGGTGCGCTGGCTGCAAAAGGTGTCGTCAAGGGTGACCGTGTAATCATTTATATGCCAATGGTGTCTGAGGCTGTTGTGGCTATGCTGGCTTGCGCCCGTTTAGGTGCCGTGCACTCAGTTGTATTTGGTGGTTTTGCACCTCATGAGCTGGCTGTGCGTATTGATGATGCTCAACCAAAAGCAATCGTTTCAGCATCCTGCGGAATTGAAATTCAGAAAGTTATTCCCTACAAGGACATGCTGGATAAGGCAATTGAGCTTGCAGAACACAAGCCTGATTTTTGCGTTCTGCTTCAGCGTCCTCAAGCCCAGGCTGATCTGATTGATGGTCGTGATTATGATTGGCAAAGCTTGGTAGCCGGTGCTCAGCCTGCTGAGTGTGTGTCTGTTAAAGCCACAGACCCGCTTTATATTCTTTATACGTCGGGTACCACAGGTAAGCCTAAGGGGGTCGTTCGTGACAATGGCGGCCATGCTGTTGCTCTTAAATACAGTATGAAAGCGATTTATGACACTAATCCTGGTGAAGTCTTCATGGCGGCTTCAGACGTAGGCTGGGTTGTTGGTCACTCTTATATTGTTTATGCGCCTTTATTGGCAGGTTGCACCTCGGTTGTTTATGAAGGGAAACCGGTACGTACTCCGGATTGCGGTGCTTTCTGGCGTCTGATTGAAGAGTACAAGATCAAGTCATTCTTCACTGCACCAACGGCTTTTCGTGCTGTTAAGAAAGAAGACCCGAACGGTGAAGAATTGAAGAAATATGACATTTCTTCTATGAAAAACCTTTTCCTGGCGGGTGAGCGTCTTGATCCGCCGACCTTCTACTGGCTGCAGGAGCTTGTTGGTGTGCCGGTTGTCGATCACTGGTGGCAGACGGAAACCGGTTGGGCTATCGCTTCTAACCAGATGGGTATTGAGCCTCGTCCGGCAAAAGCGGGTTCGGCAACTGTCCCGACACCTGGTTTTGATGTTCAGATTCTGGACAACAAGGGCAATCAGATGCCTGCCGGTGAACAGGGTAGTGTTTGCATCAAGTTGCCTATGCCTCCTGGCTGTCTGGCAACGGTTTATGGTGATCCGCAGCGCTTCCAGAGTTCATATCTGAGCACTTTTGATGGTTACTATCTGACTGGTGATGGTGGTTATATTGATGAAGATGGTTATATCTTCATCATGGGGCGTACTGATGATGTGATCAACGTGGCGGGTCACCGTCTCTCTACTGGTGAGATGGAAGAGATTATTGCTTCTCACAATGGTGTTGCTGAATGTGCGGTTATCGGTATTAACGATGAGCTTAAAGGTCAGCTGCCGGTTGGTCTGGTGATCACCAAAGACGGATACGAAGGTGATGACGATACGCTTGAAGCCGAGCTTGCCGCTCTGGTTCGTAAAGAGATCGGTGCCATCGCCTGTTATAAGCAAACGATTGTTGTTGATCGCTTGCCGAAGACCCGCTCCGGTAAAATTTTGCGCGGTATTCTCCGCTCAATTGCTGATGGTAAGAGTTATCAGGTGCCTTCAACGATCGACGATCCGGCAAGTCTGCCTGAAATTGAATCCATTATGGCGGATCACAATATTGGTGTTATGGGACAGGAAGCCTGATATAGAGCTTTCACATTGTCTAATCAGAAAAACCGATCCTAGCGATCGGTTTTTCTGTTTCCGGGGCAGCGCTAAGCCTGTGATACACTTGCAAAAAGTTTGAATGATTAGGGATGTTTAATATGAGTCAGTTTGATTTCGATCTGTTTGTTATCGGTGCAGGTTCCGGTGGTGTACGCGCGGCTAGAACCGCTGCGGGTTTAGGTAAAAGAGTTGCCGTAGCAGAGGGCCGTTTTCTGGGTGGTACTTGTGTGAATATTGGTTGTGTACCTAAGAAACTATTCTCCTATGGATCTCATTTTCACGAGGAGTTTTCTCAGGCGGAAGGGTTCGGCTGGACTGTTGATGGTTCAAGCTTTGATTGGCCAACACTGCGTGACAACAAAACGAAAGAGATTGAGCGGCTGAATGGTATTTACCACAATCTGTTGGTGAACTCCGGGGTCGAGCTGGTGGAAGGCTATGCTCGTTTTGAAAATGCTCATGAAGTGAGTGTCGATGGCAAAACCTACTCGGCTGAAAAGATTCTGGTGGCGACCGGTAGCGAGCCCTTTATTCCTGAATTTCCGGGTAGCGAGCATGCGGTAAGCTCTGATGCTGTGTTTTATCTGGATGAATTCCCAAAACGAACCCTGGTACTCGGTGGCGGCTATATCGCGGTTGAGTTTGCTGGTATTTTTCATGGCCTGGGTGCGGAGAGTCATCTGGTCTACCGTGGTGATCAGCCACTTCGTGGCTTCGACGAAGAGGTACGCCAGTTTGCTTCCGAAGAGATTCGCAAGAAAGGTGTTCAGTTCCATATGAATGCCAATATCGCCTCTATCGAGAAACAGAGTAGTGGCCTGCAGGTTGCATTAACCAACGGAGAGGTTCTGGAAGTTGATCTGGTACTGTGTGCGACGGGGCGTGTACCCAAAACGGAAGGTTTAGGGCTTGATAAGGCTGGGGTTAAGCTTGGCAAAGGTGGCGAGATTCTGGTGAATGATGAATTTCAGACCTCTGCTCCTTCGGTGTTTGCACTGGGTGATGTGATCAACCGTATGCAGTTAACGCCTGTGGCGTTGGCTGAAGCGATGGTTTTTGTAAATAACCAGTTCCAGCCAGAGTTGCCAGCCAAGCAGATGGATTACACCAATATTCCAACGGCAGTTTTCTGTCACCCGAATATTGCGACCGTCGGTATGACGGAGGAGGAGGCTCGCGAGGTTTTTGATACTGTTGAGATCTATAGCGCCTCTTTCCGCCCGATGAAGCATACGCTGTCTGGCTCCGATGAGCGCCATTTGATGAAGCTGGTAGTTGATGCCGGTACCCGCAAGGTTGTGGGGGCTCATATGGTGGGCACCGATGCCGGTGAAGTGCTGCAGGGGATTGCCGTTGCCATCAAGGCCGGCGCGACCAAAGAGGTGTTCGACAGCACTGTCGGGATTCACCCAACCGGTGCAGAAGAGTTTGTCACCATGCGAACTCTGACGCGAAACTAAGCGTGCAAAGATTTTGGCGCCTAGGTTAGAAAGCATAAAGGCTTTCCGATTGATATCGGAAAGCCTTTTTCATACCTAGATACAGATTTTAGCTCTTAGCAGCCAAGCTTTCAGAAGAGAAGGCAAACCGTGTTATGGTGACGAGTTAAGCAAAATGAGAAACCTTATAGCCCGATTGAAACAAGCTGGCTGAGATATGGATAATGTAAGTAAAAGGTGACTGTTTTGACAGCTATAGACTTCAATCAAATTCGATCTACACCTAAGAGCAAAAATGACAGCTTTGAATCGCTCGCGATTCAACTTTTTAAAGCACATTGTAAATCACCACAAGGCTCTTCGTTCTTTAGTTTGCGCGGCGATGGCGGTGACGGGGGGGTAGAAGCTTATTACAAAACCCCCTCAGGCGATATTCTAGGAATTCAAGCAAAATACTTTTTTAAGCTTGGCAATAGTGAATTTGACCAGATCAAGAAATCATTAACTACAGCATTAAAAAATCATCCAACATTATCTGAATACTGGATTTATATACCATTTGATCTAACAGGTAGAGTCGCAGAAGGAAAAAGAGGAAAAAGTGAAGTTGAAAAGTTTGAAGAATGGTGCGATGACATCAAAACTCAAAAACCAAATCTTCATATAAAACTGGTTACGGCTGAAATATCTAGACAGCAGATATTAGAAATAGACGAAAGTGGTGGTTTTGTAGCCTACTGGTTTAACGAGAATACATTAACATCTCAGAAGATACAAAACTGTATTGACTCAGCAGCAGCCTTCGCTGGTCCAAGGTATTGCAGTGATTTAGATATAATTACAGAAGCCCATGATGCTTTAGATTCCTTTGGGGAGGTTTATGATTTTAAACAGTGGCTTGTTAATGTTTGGAAACCAATAAAAATCAGTTTCAGAACAAAAGCTCAATATTCAGAAAAGGTATTCTCCCAGTCACCTGAAAGCGAGAGAGTACTAGCGATACAGCTACTAGAAGTACTTTTGGATAAAACTTCTAGTAAGTACAATATTATTGACCAAACGGTTATTTGTTCAACTTTAGATATCATAAAATCACTTAAGCCACTCTGTGAAAATGCTATAAAACAGCAAGAAAAAAAGTTTTTTTCTGAACACGGTGAAGGTAGTGATACGCCTTCATTTAGACAATTCCAGGCTGAATATATGTGTGTATTCCCTGCTGAGAACCTAGATGCCTCAAGGGGATTACTTGCTTCGATAATAGATATTGAAAATTCTCTCAACAGTCCTCTGATTCAGTCCTACCACGCTCGATCTTTCCTACTAACTGGCCCAGCAGGTGCAGGCAAGACGCATTCTATCGTAAGTTTTGCGAAGAGAAGACTCGACAAAGGCGCTCATACTCTGGTGCTATTTGGGGAGGATTTTGATAACTCGGAACCCTGGGATGTAGTAAGAAGCAAACTAGGCTTTGGCTCCGATGTTGGTCGAGACAAATTACTATCTTGTCTTCAAGCAAGTGCTCAAGCCAATAACCATTGTTTTGTTATTGCTATCGATGCGTTAAATGAAGGAGCAAAGGCAAGAAAGTGGAAAAACAAACTGCCAGAAATAATCCAACAACTAAAGGCATATCCTTGCATCAAGATTGTTGTTTCTAGTCGCGATATATATACCAATTTAGTTGTTGATGAACGATTCCCTGGCTATGCATATAGTCATATTGGATTCACTAGAAATTTTCACGATGTCCTCTCGTCGTTCTCAAAACGCTACAATGTTGAAAGTGAGATAACGCCTATTTTTACAGATGAGTTACGAAACCCATTACTTCTACATTTGGTCTTCAAAACTCACAAATCGGAGGACTCTTGCTCTCTTGATGTATCGACTAGTGGCTTCTCAACCATCTTTTCTAAACACCTCAAGCAAATCGATGATTCATTGAGAGAGCGATTAGACTACGTTAGTCCTAAAAATATCGTTAGAGCGGTAATGAGTAAGTTGTCTGATGTTCTAGCGCATTCAGAAACCCAAACTATAAATTGGGAAATTGCCGTAAATACAATTAAACCTATTCTAGGAAATGAGCTAAATCCAGAAAGATTTATTGATGAGTTAGCTAAAGAGCAACTGCTGATTTTGTCATCAACTGGCGACGAAGATTTCCTTATTAGGTTTGGTTATCAGCGGTTTGGGGATATGCTGCGAGCATCTTCAATAGTTCAATCCTATCAAGAAACTGGCAATAGTGATCTATCAATCCTTGCAGAAAAGCTGGCGATTTTAACAGATATTGAGAGAGGTGTCTTAGAAGCTCTTGCAAGCATTCTCCCTGAAGAGATCGATATCGAAATCACTGACAATCGCTTGGGTTTAGACAGGGATTTAGCACATAGCCTTTTTGTGAAGTCGCTAACTTGGCGTGCAAAGCAAAGTGTTACACCTACCATTGAAGAACATATGTTTGGGGCTTTAAGAACTGGCGGGTTATGGCAGGCTGTTTTTGAAAGCCTATTCCAGCTATCTATAGTTCCAAGTCATTACCTTAACGCAGAAAGTTGGTTCAAAGATTTTCAATGGCGACAAGACTCTCCATCAAGAGATACCTACCTTTCTGTTGCCTTATCAGAGTCATATAATAAGAAAGGTGCAATTTACTTTCTAATTGAGGCATTGGAGAAAATAGAAGAAACCAATTGGCCCAAAGAAAGTTATAAATTAGCATCCTCGGCTTTACTTTGGTGTTGTTCCGCTACGGATAGGCGAGTCAGAGATCAAGCAACAAGATGCCTTGGCTTGCTTTTTAAAAAATACCCCGTGATATGCTTGCATGCAGTAAACACGTTTGCTGGGTGTGACGATGACTACATACTTGAAAGCCTGATTCAGGCTATGTATACGTCCTGCTTGCTTTCACCTGAGTCAGCTGAAAAATTTGTACAGCCATTAAATAAATATATTAGATTAAATGTTGGTTCAACTAATATTTTAATTCGCGAGCATTCCCAACTATTGAGACAGGAGCTTGTGAATCTAGGTGTTGAAGAAGACAGAATATCAAATCAATATGTAACTCCTTCCCTGCCATTAACATGGCCTGTTATAAGCGATGTGCAGACCTTACTTGCACTGGAAAAATTGCCCTCAAACATGCGCCTATGGGGTGATCAATTAGGTCCTGACTTTTGGCGCTATATAGTTGAACCAAGACTTAGAGCCTTTGACCTACAATCACAAAACATAACTCATGAGAATATTGCCTGCTGGATTATGAGAGAAGCCGAATATATCGGCTATCCCGGATATAGTAATGGATCCCTCAAGCATGACTTGGCAACTCTTTACAAATATGGAAGGGGAAGATCAAAGCCCGGCTATGCGGAAACCATCGGCAAGAAATGTTATTGGGTTGCTTTTCACCGATTGATAGGTGTGTTGGCTGCCAATTTAGCAACGGCCCAATCTCGTTGGGAGCCACAATTAAGCTCCGATAGATTCTGGTCGTTAGAACTTAGGAAGGTTGATATATCAGACATTAGAGATTTATCACCAAAGAAAAAATACCCTCTTGGAAGCCTAATAATACAAGAGCTCGAGCTGCCAGAAAATAATGTTAACTATTGGTTGCAGACTGATGATTATTTCGTTGCAAACAAGGTACTTATTTTGACTGATGAAAGCAGTACGGCGTGGATTAACTTGAGTTTTTATTCAGAGGCTCACGCTAAGAAAGATGAGGACGACGTCTCGTTCGACGCTGAAAGCTTTCTTTGTATATCTAGTTATCGCGGCTATTTTGTTGACCCTAACAACACTGAAGCATTCGAACTCGACAATTATAGTAATGACCACTGCTACCGTGTTTACTTGGCGGAGTATCCTAGAAGCCCTGCTTTCAAACAATGTATTGCTGAACAAGATACGACTATTTCAGATGATCAGCGAATATTCTCTAGCATTCAACTATTGAGAGGTGGGGAGTGGGAGTACGATTACTCAAGCAATGTTGAACAAAGCTCTATCAATATGCCTTGTCCTGACTTAATTGAGAAGATGAACCTTCGCTGGGATCAAGACAGTGGATGGCTCGATGACAACCAAGAATTGGCTGCGTTTAGCCATAACATTGATAGAAATTCTTCTTTGTTTATTAGGAAAGACACCTTAGATAGTTACCTATCTAAGCTTGGTAAATCTTTAGTATTTTCGCGTTTTTGTAGAAAACAGTTCAGCTGGGGTTTTGCCAGCGATGCAAAATTAATGGAAGTGACTAGTAGGTACATTTACACGCCAAGCGATTGCTGCTCTTTAAAGTGCATTAGCGAAGATATCGAGTACTTGGGCTTTGAGCCTAGCGAAGAACCAGAGTAAATTTCCTAGAAATTACTTGAAGCCAGACTATAAAAGGTGGTGTGAAATATTCATGGCTCTGGTTGTATCACATGGGATGCTAACTCTGATGCCCAACTGAATTATATTGGCATTAGGATGAAATAAAAAAGGCGTTCCGATTATTGCCGGAACGCCTTTTTGACTTATCACAGCCTGATCAGGCCATGATAATGCTATCAGATAGAGAAGAGGCTGTTCAGCTTGGTTGCCAGCATCATGTTGCCCTGGGCTTTAACCTTGCCGGTCATAAAAGCGGTCATGCCGTTCACTTCGCCACTCAGAACACCTTTCAGTGTGTCTTTGTCCATAATCAGGGTTACAGAAGGATCATCGTGCTCACCGGTACCTACATTGCATTCGCCATCTTTGATCTCAATGTAGTATTCGCCGGCATCTTTGATTTCAAACTGGAAAACTTCATCCATACCTTTGGCTGCTTCCGGTTTAAAACCCTGTTTCAGATTTTCAATAGTTTTGCCCACGTCAGTCATCGCTTTGTACCTTTTTATATGGTTATTTCTTATCGTTCAGGTCTGTTTTTCGACCGGCTATGTGATGAGCATATTTCAAACATACGTTTGAATCAAGTGTGTTGGTAGTAATATTGACAGGAAAGAATACACAGCCAGAAACGCATCCTGTATGCTTGCCCCGCGTATTAAAAGAGATGGAGTGATCCGTGTACGAATTTTTTTCAGAGTATGGTCTGTTTTTCGCTAAGACACTGACTTTAGCGGTAATTTTTGTCGGTTCTATCCTTCTGCTGATTGTCGCTGCTGCTCAGAGTAAGCGCAAGTCGGGGGAAGGGGAGTTTGAGATTGAACATCTGAATGAGAAATTGTCAGAAACCACTAAGGCGGTTAAAGAGACTGTTTTTGACAAGGATGCATTTGAGCAGGAACTGAAAGCTGAGAAGAAGGCAGAAAAGGCCCGTAAGAAAGCAGCTAAAAATAAAAAAGAAGAGCCAGAACCTGAAGATGCCCGTAAGCGGGTTTTTGTTCTGGATTTTGATGGTGATATCCGGGCTTCAGATGTTGATTCTCTCCGGGAAACCATTAGTGCTGTTCTGACGATAGCTCGCCCGGAAGTTGATGAGGTTGTTCTTAAGCTGGAAAGTGGCGGCGGTATGGTGCACAGCTATGGATTTGCCGCTTCTCAGTTGCAGCGAATTACGAATAAGAAAATTGATCTTACGGTATGTGTTGACGCAGTCGCGGCTAGCGGCGGTTACATGATGGCCTGTACCGCAAATAAAATTTTAGCGGCTCCTTTCTCTATTATTGGGTCTATCGGTGTTGTTGCTCAGATTCCTAACTTTAACAAGCTACTGAAGAAACACGATATTGATTATGAGGTGCTGACCGCTGGTGAATACAAGCGGACGATGACCGTATTTGGTGAAAATACCGACGAAGGTCGTAAAAAGTTTATTCAGGACCTTGAAGAAACTCATGTTCTTTTTAAAGACTTTATTCACGAGCAGCGCCCGGCTCTTGATCTGGCCAAAGTGGCCAATGGTGATGTGTGGTACGGTAAACAGGCGCTGGATCTGGGGTTGGTTGATGAGTTAAAAACCAGTGATGAATACCTTCTGGAAAGTTGTGACGAAGCTGACGTTTATGAGGTGAGTTACGAGGTTAAAACCGGCTTGGTAGATCGATTGGGAGAGATGGTTTCCCTGAGCCTCAGCAAGACCGCTGATCGTTTCCTGACCCGGGCACGTAAGAGTGAGATTGAGCATTAATCACCGGCGTTAAGCCCGTGCTTTAAGCGATAAAAAAACCGGATGAGCTGACGTTCATCCGGTTTTTTGTTGCTGGTGTCGGTATCAGAACGGCCCAGCCTGTTTTTGAGCGGTTAGCTCCACTCGGCGGGATCTTTATCCTGACCAAGACCTGCTTCTGTCCAGGCAGCAAAGCCTCCCAACATATTGATCACGTTGGTGAAGCCCATTTCTTTCAGAGTTTTTGTCGCCAGTGCGCCACGGCCTCCGGCCTGACAATACACAACAATCTCCTGATCTTTATCCTGAAGTTGCGGGTGTGCATCTACCCGGAACTCCAGAACCCCTCTTGGAACCTCGACGGCAGAAGGGATGTGTGCCTGCATAAACTCCTGCGGCTCACGTACATCAAGTGCTAATGCACCCTGTTTAATCTTTTCTGCGGCTTCCTGTACGGAGCATTCCTGAATCTCTGCTTTAGCTGCAGCTACAAAATCCTGAGTCGTTAACGCCATGGTGACCTCGTTATTTTCAAAATCTGTTCAGATTCCCGTTTGGGAATCATAAAGGGTCAGAAAACGGATGGTTTTCGATAGTACAAGTATGACGCGTATTGTTAAGTGTTGTCTAATTAATGTTTAACGCTCAATGCGTTCGATAAAGTCATGCCACAATCCGCTGAAATCAGCACTTAGATCAGCTTGTTGCAGGTATCTGCGAAAGCGCTGCTCAAGCTCGGCAAAGGTCATCGCGAGCTGCTCAACACCAGAAAGAGTGTTGAGGGGAGCAAGCTTCAGTTGTTGTAGGTGCCAAAGCTGGCGGTCAACAGAAGAGGCTGTTTCTGCTGTTGATGAAGAGGGGGCGGCTTTGTCCTGTTTTTGCTCTTCAGCTGAGGTCTCGGGGACAGGCGTGCTGTCTGTGCTTCTCTGCTCTGCGGAATCAGAGCCAGTGGCGGTGTCAGTGCTATTTTGCAGTTGCTGTCGCTTCTGTTCAACACGGCTCCGCAGGCCGCCTTCAGCGCCTGTTTCCGTAACATCTGTCATTAGTTGTTCAGCTTCTACGGGAGCTTCATGATAAAGCTTAGACAGGCTGTTTAGGGTGTTGATGTCTTTGACATTCTGCTGGTCAGCAAACTGCTGCACTTTTTCAGGGGTTTTTAACAGAGAAAGGCGTTTGGAGAGCCAGCTGGGGGATCGCCCCAGTGCCTGAGCGACCTCTTTTTTGTTGCCTGAGATATCGACCAGCTGCTGGAGCGCGCGGGCTTCTTCCAGAGGAGCGATATCTTCGCGCTGGTTGTTCTCAATAATCTGCAGTGCCAGAACGGTGCTGTCACCGGCAGGACGAATGATCGCGGGAATAGAATCCTTGCCGGCAAAATCGTGTGCCCGCCAGCGACGCTCGCCCATAATGATGCGATGGGAGCCGTTGTGATCTTCAGGTTGAACAACAATAGGCTGAAGCAGGCCGTTTTCTTCGATGCTTTGTGCCAGATCGAGCAGGGACTCTTCATCGAAGCTCTTACGGGGCTGATCCGGATCCGGTATCACTTTATGAACGGGGAGGTGAACCAAAGGCATCTGTTGTAGCTGATCCTGGAGTGAAGCTCCCCACTCCTGTGATGGCTGGTCTTCGCCGTTTTCCTGTTGTGACGTTTCTTCATCCAGCAGATTAAAAAGCATCTTCTTCCTCTGGTTTTGGTGGTTTGCTATGAAGGGCATTTTTTAACGAAAAAGTTTGGATGTAAAGCGCTTACTTTCACTACACCCAAAACCCGTGCTGGGGTAGAATGCGCGGGTTTTTCTATCTGTTTTCGAGGTTCTTAATGTCCACAGAAAATCCTAAAGTTGGTTTTGTCAGTCTGGGTTGCCCTAAAGCGCTGGTTGACTCTGAGCGTATCCTGACACAACTGCGTACTGAAGGTTATGAAATCTCTCCATCCTACGAAGGCGCAGGTCTTGTAGTGGTGAATACCTGTGGCTTTATTGATGCCGCGAAAGCAGAGTCTCTGGCTGCCATTGGTGAGGCGCTGGAGGAGAACGGTAAGGTTATCGTTACCGGCTGCATGGGCGCTGATGGTGATCAGATTCTGGATGCCTATCCTCAGGTGCTGAGTGTCTCCGGACCACAGCAGTATGAGCAGGTTGTGGGTGCTGTGCATGAGTATCTGCCACCGAAGAAGGATCACGATCCTTTTATCGATCTGGTGCCGCCTCAGGGCGTTAAGCTGACACCGCGTCACTACTCCTATCTGAAGATCTCGGAAGGCTGTAACCACCGCTGCACCTTCTGCATCATTCCTGCGTTACGGGGTGATCTGGACAGTCGTCCGGTGGGTTCTGTGATGGATGAAGCGCAGCGTCTGGTTGATGCCGGTGTTAAAGAGTTACTGGTTGTGTCTCAGGATACCAGCGCCTACGGTGTTGATCAGAAGTACAAGCTGGGCTTCTGGCAGGGTCGTCCGATGAAAACCCGCCTGAAAGAGCTGTGTGAAGCCTTGGGTAGTCTGGGGGTTTGGGTGCGTCTGCATTATGTTTACCCGTATCCGAGTGTTGATGAGGTGATTCCTCTGATGGCAGAAGGTGCTATCGTGCCGTATCTGGATATCCCGCTGCAGCATGCTCACCCTGAAGTGCTGAAAATGATGAAGCGCCCTGCAGCGACTGAGAAAACGATGGAGCGCATCAAAAAGTGGCGTGAGATCTGCCCTGAGATCGTGATCCGCAGTACCTTTATTGTCGGTTTCCCGGGTGAAACTGAAGAGCACTTTGAATATCTGCTGGACTTCCTGCGTGAAGCCCGACTGGATCGTGTGGGTTGCTTCACTTACTCACCGGTGGATGGTGCTCCGGCTAATGAGCTGGAAAATCAGATTCCGGAAGAGATCAAAGAGGAGCGTCTGGCACGCTTTATGGAAGTTCAGGCTCATATCAGTGCAGAGAAGCTGCAGGAGAAGATCGGTCTTGAGATGGATATTCTGATCGACCACGCAGGCCCTGATGGTGCTATTGGTCGTACCAAGGGTGATGCACCGGAGATTGATGGTGAGGTTCATCTGCTGGATGTTACCGGACTGGAGCCGGGTCAGGTGGTTCGTGGTCGTATTATTGAAGCCGATGAGCATGACCTGTGGGCAGAGTTGGTTTAATGGGGTTACCAACAGATTGATTGTGTTGGGGCCTGATGGGTAGGCTTTAACGACAGTGTTCTCCGACTAATAAAAAGGCTCAACCCGGAAGGGTTGAGCCTTTTTTAGTGTTATGACGCACAAGCTAAGAATGGTTGCTTTAAGCTGTTGGGCGTTCTACCGCCGCTTGCCACAAAGCAAAAACCAGAGCTAAACCTGGTGCAAGGGCTACAGCAGGTAAAATTACATCGGGAGCAACAGAAGCTACGGTTGCAATCGCAGCAACACCAGCAGTCATCGCCAGATTGACGAACAAGTTTGAAGAGCTACCCATGATTTGATCCTCTTGAGTGTTACTTAATTTCTCAATGGTAACACTTTGGTAGAGCGTTTTCATATCTGAACAAGTTATCTATTGATTTTATGGTGCTCTCAGTCAATTTTCACCGTCAGAATATTTTTACGGTGAGTCTGATACAAATCGTAGCAAAATGCGATAACGGCAAGCCATATCAGTCCAAAAGCCACCAGCTGCATATCAGAAAAAGGCTCATTAAAGATATAGATGGCGGTTAAGAATTGCATCGTAGGGTTGATGTACATGATAAAGCCGATAACGGTTAGTGGAAGTTGGCGAGCCGCTGCCGAGAAAAGAAGTAACGGTACAGCAGTAACAATGCCTGAAAGCATTAGGTAGGTGTTCGTGAAATCCATTCCCTCTGGTGTCTGTTGTGGCATCGGGTTGAGTCCAGTGCCTCCAATAAGAGCAAGAAAGATCAGTGCAGGGATCAGTAGCCAGCCTGTTTCCAGAAAAAGACCATTTAGGGTTTCAAAAGGAGCCTGTTTCCTAACTAAGCCATACAAACCAAAGCTCGATGCCAGCATTAGTGATATCCAGGGTAGGGTTCCAACTCTGTATATCTCAAAGGCGACAGCAAGACAGGCAAGAACGATGGATAGGCTCTGTAGGGGGCGAATCTGCTCTTTCAGGATAAAGCGAGCAAGGAATACACTGACTAAAGGTGTCAGAAAGTACCCGAGACTGGACTGAATAACCTGGCCTATGCTGACCGCATAAACAAAGATCAGCCAGTTGGTTGAGATAAGAATGGCGGCAAGCGCTGACCACAAAAGAGCTTTAACCGAAACAGCCCCTTTGAGAGTGTTGATTTTCCCCAGTCCCAGAACTAAGAGTAGGCAAAATAAAAATGACCAGACAACCCGGGCAGAAATCACTTCCAGTGGGCCAATATGTGCCACTAATGAGAAGAAGAGTGGAAAACAACCCCAGATAAGATAGGTGAGTACTCCGGTCCCCAGCATTTTTAGGTTCATTATTACTTAATCCTTTTATTATTGTGATCTCTGGCTACCAAGAGCTGCCGCTTCAGCTTTTCTGATGCTGGCTTGCCAGTGTAGGAGTGTTTTAAGTTGTGCTCTGTTTAGTGTCTTCTTTCCTGCAGAGTAGAAATTTAGGCCAGAAAAACGAAACTCTTCCTGCAGGTCATTTCTTTGACTGATAGCAGTGGTTTCGGGTGTCAGGCTGTCCAGCAGCAGACCGCTTGGTTCGTGGATGAGAGCAATGTGGTATTCATCTGAGGTAATTTGACGGGCATAAACAAACCTGAAGTCATCTTTAGAAAGGCCGGCCTCCAGAAGTGACTGGTATTTTGCTAAAGCAAAGTCTTCGCAATCTCCGCCACCTTGGGCGACAAAGTCGTCGCGGGTTAGCCAGAGATCGTCTCTGTCCCTCAGATAGCGGAATTTACTATTGATATTCTTGTTGATCTGCTCAATAAGATGAAGTGTTTCTGCGGAATTACGAGTCTGACCTGAAATACCAGGCTGATGCGAGGCTGCCATTGATATCTGCAGAGCAGAGCCGGCTGCTAGTAAGAAAGTCAGAAAAACCTGTCGAATCAGAGGGTAATGCACATTGATCTCACATAAAGCGTGTATTATAGGAGATTCTTTTGCTGCCTGAACAGTTGGTCGTTCAGGAATAATTATTCAGACCGTTTTTCATTGCAGAGGTTAGTGTGCAGTTTTTTCAGACCTATTTGGATTTAACGCTACCGGATATAATCGCTTTTGCTTGGTTTGTCTTCTGGTGGACGCTGTATTATTTTTTCTCTAAGAATGCGATGAGCAAAAGACCCTGTCTGGCCAGGGTGATGCATGCTTACCGTGTTGATTGGATGACGCGACTGTTAGAGCGTGAGGTTCGCATCGCTGATACCACGATCATGACCCACCTTGAGCGCAATGGCGCTTTTTTTGCTTCCAGTAGCTTACTGATCCTTGCAGCCCTTTTTACGATGCTGGGCGCAACGGAGCAGGCGATGGGGGTTTTGTCTGAGCTTCCTTTTGCAGCATCGGATTCAAGAATTGAATGGGAGCTGAAAGTTCTCCTGCTGATCACTATTTTTGTCTATGCATTTTTCACGTTCACCTGGTCGATGAGGCAGTATAACTTTTGTGCCATTCTGATCGGTTCCGCGCCGCACCCGGCGGATGAGGAGGTAACTCCTCAGGGTCGAAAGGCATACGCCCAGCATGCTGCAGACCTGATTGATCTGGCCGCTAACCAGTTTAATTACGGGCTAAGGGCGTACTATTTTGCATTATCCGTCCTGTGTTGGTTCTGGCATCCGTATATCTTTATGTTAAGTACCATTCTGGTGGTTATGGTTCTTTATCGACGTGAGTTTTACTCCAAATCGCTAAGAGCCCTTCTGGCAGCGCGGGACGCCAATATCCAATTCACCGGGATTTTTCGTTGAGTGGTCGTTGCATTAAATAGACCTGAGTCACATTAAGTATTTCTTATAGGATTGAATTTATTCTGTAGTTTTAAGTGCAGCGTGGCTGAATTCAGGAGGTTGTTTATTCTGGATATTGCTTATTTAGCGACAAAAATTCTGTAACAAGTCTGAGCTAGAATGACTTTTCGACGTTAATGTAATCCCCCTACATTGATATGGGTCATTCAAAAATTCCCTTTAGAGCGCATTATTGTTTTACCCTTTTTTATGGGTAAAACAATAATGACAAAATAAAGAGGCAGGGATATGCTCGCTCAACCATTATCAAATTACTCTGAGGTTCTCCTGAATGGAGATGACCTCATCATTTCTAAGACAGACCTTAAAGGTCGTATCACCTATGCGAACCGAACCTTTATGAGGGTATCGGGGTTTGGTGAAGAAGAACTACTGCATAAACCCCACAATCTGATTCGTCATCCGGATATGCCGAAAGGTGTTTTTAAATTCCTCTGGCAGGAATTACGTCTTGGGCATGAGTTTTTCGGCTTTGTAAAAAATTATACGGCAGATGGAGGTTTTTATTGGGTTTTTGCCAATATCACTCCGGATTTTAGTAGTCAAGGAGAGATTCAGGGATACTTCTCTGTACGTCGGCGGCCAAATCCCGATGCGATCAAAGTAATTGAGCCTATATATCAGAAAATGACTGAGATTGAGCAGCGTCATTCCGGGGCTGAAGCCTGTAAACACTCTCTCGCTTTTTTGAATCAGTTATTGGAAGGCAAGAAGATTAACTATGAGCGCTTTGTGATGCAGTTGCAGTCCAGGTAATGAAGTCAGGGAGTTTAGAATGGCCCGAGTCATGTTTTTTATCATTTCGCTGCTACCCTGCTCCCTGATACTGGTTGCTTTTGTTCGTGATTCCTTTTCTCTGGAACTGTTTCTGGCTGTGTCGGTTTTCTATCTGTCACTTGGCTGGTATTTGCAGCGTCAAAGTCGGCACAAGAGAACTCTGACATCTCTTACGACGGTACTAGATAAAGCCGCTTCAGGAGAGTTACATCACCGGGCCACTCATACAAAAGATTATGGTGTGGCAGCAGAGATGGCATGGGCTGTAAATGAATTGCTGGATTTTGTTGAAACCTATTTTAAAGAAGTGAAGTTGTGCTTTATTCGAGTGAATAAGCAAGATTTCTCCCGTGAAGCTAAGTCTACAGGTTTGCCGGGAGATTTCTCTGAGTCACTGAAATCTATTAATCAGGCCATTTTGGCGATAAAAGAAAACCTTAGTTTTACCGAGCAAAACAGCCTGACTAGCCAGATTCACGATATCAACCTTCAATCCCTTCGCACAGACCTCTTGCACAGTGAGTCAGATGTTCGATCCATTCAGACCGATATTGCTGATGTTGGTATGATCGCTAAGGGAAATAGTGATGTTGCTAAAGAGAGTAGTGACTCAATCCGAAACATGAGCGCTAATTTACATCAGTCTACCGAACAAATCGGCCTTTTGTTAAAAAGGGCAGAGGCTTTGAGTGAAGCCAGTAATGCAGTTGCGAGAGCTTTAAACCTGATAACCGATATTGCCGATCAGACTAATCTTCTTGCGCTGAATGCCTCAGTTGAGGCTGCCCGAGCAGGGGAGGCTGGCAGAGGATTCGCCGTTGTAGCCGATGAAGTCAAGAAGTTATCTAACAGAACAAAAGATACTGCCACAGAGGTTCATGAAGTACTTGGCTCGCTCAATGAGCAGGTAGGCTCGATTCGGGAGGCAACGCTTAGTAGTAGTGCTCTTAGTATGGAGGTTACCGAGCAACTGGATGATTTTGTGCAACTTTTTAGTTCACTTGAGCACAGCTCGGCTCAAACGTCTGAAAAAGTAGCCCTGGTTGCTGAGCATGCGGACTCTGCTGTTGAGCGTATCTCTCAGGTTATTTTTAAACAGAATATTTATGCTTTGCTTGAAGAAAAGATTACACACCAAAGCCATTCGCACCTTGAAGAACAGATAAGCGAAGTTCAGCTTAAGGCAGAAGGGTACAGTAATGACTGTAAATCCCTCGCAGAGCTTGTGGCTTGCTTTAGTGCTGAGGAGGGAAGGCTGACTGGAGATAGTTTGATCAGTCAGCTTAAAAAGCTAGATCGCCCGGTGTGATTAGTACATGTCTCATTTTGTGACTTTTACGGTGGGTTAATATCTAAGCAGCCCCGAATACCAGTGCTCTGTCTCGCCCGCTTTTTTTAGCCTGGTACATCGTTTTATCCGCTGCATCAAGAAGCCTTTCTGCCGTAGGGAATTCGCGTTGGCCTGGAATATAACTCGCAATGCCAACTGATGCGCAAATAGTAATCATAATGTCGGTTGCAACATTTATGGGGTTGCGCTGCAGGAACTCTCGAATGCGTTCAGCAATGGTCAGGCCGACATCTGTTGTGACGCCAGGCATTATGATGACAAACTCTTCGCCGCCATACCGCCCCACGTAGCCTCCCTTACCTGCCGCTTTTAAGAGTGTGCGGGCAAAATGTTTAAGTGCAGTATCACCCGCCTGATGTCCATATTTGTCATTGACCTGTTTGAAGTGATCGATATCCAGAAACATGACAGTCATCGGTCGGGCATTTTCTGTTGAATGCTTAAAGGCTTTTTCGGATATTGTCTCGATGTAAGCGCGATTAAAGACGCCGGTCAGAATGTCTTTCTTAAGCTGCTCTTTAAGCTGTTCTTCACTGGCTTTTGCTTCGAGTGCCTCGTCTCGGGCTTTTGCAAGGTCCTGCATTAGTTTTATATTACGAGCCGCAAGCTGATGCTTGGCATCTTCAATGAGTTGACCGACAGAAAATGAGGTTTGTAAATCTGTTTCAAAGACTTCATTTAGAGCGGGCAGTTGCGCTGAGACCTCCTCAACAATCTCTGTTATTTGGCGTGTGTTGAAGAGGTTGCACTTATTGCTATTTTTAATCAGCCTACCCATGGTGCTGGGTTTTTCATTTTGAGTCCAAAGCTCAGCAAAGTGACTTGAAAAAACGATGATTTGTTCATCAATAGACAGATCTTCTTTGACAGACCTGTGGCTGTTTTTAACCAGATTGACATAAAAACTGGGCATGCCCCAATGTTCAAGAAGCCAGGCACCCACTTCAGAGTGATCTGTTGCAAACTCACTACGTTCAAACTTAACGAGTTCATAGTGATCTGTCGCGCTGTGAAAAATAACACCGTAGCGATCCATTTCGATCTCATTCAGTGCAAGCATACCGATGTCTTGAATAAGTCCTGCCAGAAAAAAACGCTCCGGTTTTTTTTGCCCCATTTTTCCAGCCAGAACGCGCCCCAGGACCCCAGATAGAAGACATCTTCGCCAGTAGGTCTGATGGTCCATTGTATTGGTCTGGCTGTCGTACATCGCTTTGGCAAAGGAAAAGCTCAACGCCAGTGTCATTGTCATATCAAGGCCAATACGGGTGATGGCGTCTTTTACGGAATCAATCGTTCGGGCCCCCATGTTGGCGGCCGAGTTAGAGAGGGCGACAACTTTGGCGGACAGGGCAGGATCTTTTTCAAGGATGCCAGCGATCAAAGCAGAGTCGGTATCATTTCGCTTGGCGTGCTCAATGACCTGATAGGCTACGGCAGGAAGTGAGGGGAGTGTTTGACAGTTTTCTAATTTTTCTTCTAAAACCGATTGCATCAAGCACTCCTGGCACGGTCGTGACTACTTCTATCCATAGAAAAATGCGGAGGACAGGATAGCTACCATAAACCACTAAAGTATATCACTTTTTTCCCCTTTTGAATCATCCTGTCGGTCAGTTGGCAATCCCTTGACTGCTGTCAGTATCTAGAGGCCTTTCAGGGCTTCGATGTGCTTGTGCGCAGCACTGCCCAGTGCGCTTAGGTTATAACCACCTTCTAAGACTGAAACAATCTTTCCATCGCAATAGGTTCGCGCGACATCCATGATCATCTTGGTGACCCAAAAGAAGTCCTCGTCAATCAGATTGATCTCGCCCATGGGGTCTTCTTTGTGGGCATCGAAACCTGCAGAGATAAATATCATCTCTGGGCGGTGCATCTGTAAGGCAGGTAACCAGGTGTCTTCAACCAACTTGCGGAATTCGGGGCCGTTGCAACCGGCTTTTAAGGGCGTATTTACAATATTCTCCCATTCAGAGTCAGCGAATCGCCATGGAAAATAGGGGTGCTGAAAGCTTGAACAGACCAGTACGTCAGGATCATCTTTGTAGATATCGACAGTGCCGTTGCCGTGGTGGACATCAAAGTCGATGATGGCAACTTTTTTAATGCCAAAATTATGCCTGGCATGTTCAACACCGATCGCAACATTATTAAGAAAGCAAAAGCCCATGCTTTCCACTCGTTCGGCATGATGACCGGGGGGGCGAACAGCACAGAAAACATTATCTGCCTGGTTTTTCAGTACTTGCTCTGTTCCCCGTACCACAGCCCCTGCCGCCATCGTTGCGGCATGCATAGTCCGGTGCCCCATCAGGGTGTCATCATCAATCTGAACCAGCGGAGCGCCTTCCTGTGGTTGACTCAGCTCAAGGGAGAGCACATGAGCTCTTGGGTGAACACGTATAATCTGTTCTTCAGTAGCTGGTCGGGCGTTATAATGCTGCAATTCCTGAGCAAGTGCGCTACGTTCAAGTTGTTGATTGATTGACGATATCCGGTGTGGGCTTTCCGGATGCCAAGGCCCCATGTCATGAAGCATGCACTCTGAGTGACTGATGTATGATGTGATCATTTAAACCCTCCCTAATCATACAAGTTTAATAAAGTGAGCATATGGGAGATACTGGCATATAGTCGATAATGCAGCGCAGCATCCAATAAAATGCGGAGTGATTTTTTGTGGGTACTCGTTTTCTAAAGTATTTTTTTGAGCCAAAGTCCATTGCTGTTTTCGGTGCTTCCGAAAAAGAGTTCAGCATGGGGGGGCAGGTTATCCGGAATCTTCAGGATGGACAGTTTCCGGGTAAAATTTTTGCAGTAAACACCAAGGGTTATGATGAGGTTTTTGGTGAGAAATGTTACCCCAGAGCAGAAGCTTTGGAGGAGATTCCTGAGCTGGCAGTCATCTGTTCTCCACCGGAGGTCGTTCCGGATCTTGTGGGTCGGCTGGGTCACCTGGGGGTTAAGGCGGCATTAGTTCTGACAGGGGGGTTATCCCGGACTAATAGCGCACAAAGCTTAGTGGATCCACGCCATAAATCCCTAAAAGATGACATGCTGGCTGCAGCCCGTGAATCCGGTATTCGTATCATGGGGCCTGAGTGTCTGGGTGTATTGGTTCCTGGGCGCAAGCTGAATGCCAGTTATTCATCCGGAAACGTAAAGCCAGGAAAGGTTGCTTATATCGGTCAGTCAGGAATGCTTGGCAATGCCATGATCGATTGGGCAAATGGCCGTGGTATCGGCTTCTCCCATGTGGTTACGCTGGGTGATAGTGCAGACGTCATGATCGCAGACGTGATTGATTATATTAATCGCTACAGTCACGCGCAGGCTATTCTTCTGCATCTCGAATACATCAGTGATTCCCGTCACCTTATGACAGCAATTCGTGAGGCCTCGCGGAACAAACTGGTTCTTGCGATTAAAAGTGGGCGCATCGTTTCTTCTTTTGAAGGTCCTGTCCTTAATACTCCGGGACTGGTTAACCGTGACCAGGTTTACACGGCTGCACTGAACAGGGCAGGTGTTGTGAGGGTTAATGACGTCGAGGAGCTTTTTGATGCACTTGAGTCCCTGTCGCGAATAAAGCCGGTATCCGGAGATCGTTTGGTCATTGTCAGTAACGGTATTGGTCCCAGTATTCTGGCGGCAGATAAGCTGCTGCTTTCAGGAGGCAAGCTGGCGAAGCTTTCCGAAGAAACCCGAGCGAAACTTCATGAGTGTTTGCCTTCCGGCTGGTCAGATTCTAACCCCGTTGATATTGGGGGAGATGCAATGCCTGATCGTTTTGTTCAGGCATTGGAGGTTTTATCCAATGCTCCTGAGGTTGATGCTGTATTGGCAATTCATGCTCCAACACGTTTGGCACCAAGTGCGGATACCGCGTCGGCAGTTATTAATCAACGAGGTAAATTTCGAAAGAGTGTTCTGACTTGTTGGATGGGAATGGAAGAGGCTCGGCCTGCCCGTAAAGAGTTTAATTTGGCGGGTATGCCAACATACAGCTCCCCTGAGCACGCTGTTCAGGCCTTTATGCATATGGTCAACTACCGCCGAAGTCAGGCGTTGCTGCAGGAAGCTCCTCCAAGTATCCCACATGAAACCCCTTATGAAGTTCGGCGAAGTGCCCGCAAGCTTATCTCCCGTGCCCGCAAAGAGGGCAGAAATGCGTTGACTCATCAGGAGAGTACGCAGGTATTGGCCGCTTATAACATTCCTGTGACCCAAACCTGGTATGCCAAGGATGAGAATGCAGCTGCAATCATTGCGAGTCAGCAGAATCAGCCTCTGGCAGTAAAAATTGTTCATGAAACCAACTGCAGGCCATTTGTCTATCGCAAGCACCCTCATAAAGTCTCGGCAGGTTTGCTGCAGGATATTCAAACCCCTGATGCGATGCGAAAAGCAGTTGTCAGCCTACGCGATAAGGTTAATGAGAAGTTCCCTCAAAGTACGATTTATGAATATTGCATTCAGCCTATGCATCGCGGTAAGCATTCAATGCTGTTGAATATGGGGATAACACGGGACCCGGTTTTTGGCCCGGTTATCCTTTTCGGTATTGGTGGTTACAAAGAAAATGTTCTGGCTGACCGACACGTCGCGCTGCCTCCTTTGAACATGACGCTGGCCAACGAGCTGATTAAGCGTTCACACGCCTACCGGCTTATCAAAGAGCACAGCGATAATCCGGCTGAAGATATTGAGTCTATTTCCGGGGTGCTGGTCAAGTTAAGTCAGCTGGCCGCTGATATCCCTGAGCTTCAAGGTTTGGAGATTAATCCTTTGATTATTAACCGGGATGAGATGCTGGTTGTGGATGTGAAGATAGATCTTGGTGAGCCAAGTTATCATGCCATCATGCCTTATCCGGAAGAGCTTCGGGAAACGCTCACACTTAAGACAGGTCGCCTGGTTGAGGTGAGACCTATTCGAGCCGAAGATGCATCAGCGTTGTCTCAGTTTCATGGACAGTTGAGCGAACAGAGCATTCGATTCCGGTATTTTCATAACAAGGCAGAGCTGAGTAAACGGGATCTGGCCAATCTGACGATTATCAATTATGACCGCCAGATGGCATTTATTGCTGAAGAGATTAAGGCAGATAATGAACGTGAGATTTTGGGTGTTGTTCGGGTGTGGACCGATCCAGACAACATACGTACCGAGTTCTCTGTGCTGATTCGCGATGATCTTCAGGGTGAGGGCTTGGGCGCCTTACTTATGCGCAAGATGATAAAGTATTCCCGAAGCGTCGGTACTCTTGAGATGATAGGTAAAATCCTAGTAGAGAATCATCCGATGCGAGGCCTGATGAGGCACTTGGGCTTCCAGTGTCATTACAATGCGGAAGAGCAGGTGATAGATGCGGTGATGCCTCTGAATGAGCCTCAAAATGAGTGGCAGAGGCACCGGCTTGAGAACACCAGCGGGGTTTAATAGGTCGTTCAGATATAAAAAAAACCGACAACTTAGTTGTCGGTTTTTTTTATCTGGTGGGGCGAAAAGGTTACGGTGACAGTCTTTCAATGTTCCATTTGCCACCGGCTATGACATACCGAAAACGATCGTGAAGGCGACTTGGCTGTCCCTGCCAGAACTCAAACAGGTCTGGGACGATACGATACCCTCCCCAGTGTGGAGGACGAGGGATCGGGTCTTCGCCGGCGAATTGTTCGCTGAATTGGTCGTAGCGTTGTTCGAGCCATTCACGGTTAGGAATTACAGCGCTCTGCTTAGAAACCCATGCACCAATCTGGCTTTCGATCGGGCGGCTCTGGAAATACTCTTCAGACTGCTGAGGAGAGATACGTTCAACCGTACCGTCGATACGAACCTGACGTTGTTTTTCACCCCACCAGAAGACAAGGGAAGCGAAAGGGTTGCCTGCAAGATGCATCCCTTTTTCACTTTGGTAATTGGTGTAGAAAACAAAACCACGGGAATCGATACCTTTCAGTAAAACAATTCGCGATGCAGGACGGTTTTCCGGTGAAATAGTCGACAGTGTCATGGCATTTGGATCAAAAGGCTCGCTTTCGACAGCTTGGTCAAACCAGCTTTGGAACTGATCAAATGGATTATTTGCCAGATCCTGCTCGGTCAGTGCCTCCTGATCAAAAACCCGGCGCAATGAGGAAATGTCCTGATTCATAAATAAATATCTCTTTGTCTTCGATAAGATCTCTCAATCATAAACCTTGATTATCTCTGAGCCAACCAAGGGGGCTGTCGTATGGGGTTATTTGCTTAGAAAAGCTGACCTGACACCATAAATGGTCTTACAGTTGTAAAAAATTCTTGATGCCTGAGAAAACAATCTGAGCTGCCATTGCACTCAGAATGAGGCCTGTCATTTTGCTGAGAATATTCAGGCCTGTTTTGCCCAGGATTCTTTCAATCTGGCTCGATACGTGAAGCAGTGCTCCGAGAGAGCACAGCGCAAACATGAGTGCGCTGACTCCAATTAAGGTCTCAGTTGTCGTTTTTAATTCAGCGCCATAAACCAGAATGGCACCGATTGTTGCCGGGCCTATGATTGTTGGGATCGCAAGGGGAACAACCGCAATATCGTCACTGTTTTGTTCCGGAACACCGGTGGCGTGGTTACGAACACCATCTTTAACCAGACTGACTGCTGATAAAAAGAGAAGGCAACCCGCACCAATTCGAAACGAATCCAAAGTGATGCCCAAAACTTCGAATAGCGTTGTTCCAAAGAAAAAGAGGATAAGGCTAATGAGAGCCGCAGAGAGTACAGCCCGGTTGATCGTTGTCTGCTTTTCATGCTTTGTATGACCTCGCGTCAATGCAAGAAACATAGAAACAACGAAGAAAGGGGCGAATAAAAAGAAAAACTGGATAAAGGTGGAGACGAAAAGCGACATACTTCATTTGGCCTCAAAAGAGAGAAAAGGTAGTGTTCAAAATTCTGTGTCACCCCTATAGTTTACCCTCTACAGGGAG
>NZ_CEYNZH010000038.1:0-33097 GCF_982874595.1 Oceanospirillum sp.
ACATTTCTCCAGTTTAGGATAGAAAATGTGTCAACCTTATTCAGGACGGGACATAGATAAAAAAAGAGCCGGTCAGACAAATCTGACCGACTCTTTTTGTGTTGATTGTCTATCAGCAGAGTCTATCAGACAGTGCCGTGTCTTGCTTATTCTGATTCCTCCTGAGGGATTTCCTCAGGCTTCTTACGACTGGGTTTGATTGTCCGGCCCTTGATAACACCGGGGCCGCCACCTCGTTGCTTGGTCCGGACAATAACACGTTTGGCAACTTTGGTAGTCTGGTTAGGACCCGCCGTTGACTGGTCGGGTTGGGCTACCGGATAGCTGTCACGATCAATCTCATTGCCGATCAGGTAATCTGCACAGGCAAACATATCTGACGAGAAGAAGCGGAATACATCCATACCGCCAAACTGCTGATATACACGCTTTTTGTACGAGTTGAAGTGTCGGGTGATCGTTTGGGTCAGCTGCTCGGAAAATAGAATCGATGAGGAGTTGATACCATTACCCTGTAGCCCACATTTAGGTGCTTGAATAAACATCAATTCTATAGGCAAGCCGTCGAAGCTCTTCTGAACACCATTGTGTTTACTCAGAATTGTCTCAACATGTTTAACCAAATCATCCCGCAGTGCCTTGCTTGCATGTTTGTAGAGGTCAATGGGGTTTTCCATTGGTAGATCCCGGCCCTTAACACTACGCGACCATTCACCACGATAGTTTACCTCAATTTTCCCGTATAGCGTGCGGCTGTTGACTAGTGTAATACCGTAGGTGTGTAGCACAGCGTGGTCAATATTGACCTGGCGGTCGTAAACTTCGATCTGAAGATTGTTAATGACAATCATATCCGTACTGTCAGCAAAGGCTGTTTTTAACTTGTTAGCCACATCAGCACAGTTTTCTTCCGCACGGGAGTCACTTTCAGGGCGAAACTTATATTCGGTCAGGATCATTGTTATTGGCTCTGGTAAAAGATTACGCATGCATATATCTGACGGATTATAGTCAGAAAGTGAATCAACTGAGTAGATTTACTTTATCGGCAGCTTTAGAGCATTCTTAATCTCTGATTTGAGTGATGGATAACAGACTTAAATCTTTCCCACCCCTTGATATGAAACCTGTAAAGATAAACAGATGTTGGTTAGACTTGGGTGAAATTTTTTCCGTGTGAACAATCAATGGATTACCAAATCGGATGAGCGCACCAACTAACACTGTAGATCCCAGCTTCGATGGCGTTGAGCAGATCTCGCTCAAACAGTACACCGAGAAAGCCTATCTTGATTACTCAATGTACGTCATTCTTGACCGTGCGTTACCCCATATTGGCGACGGCCTTAAACCGGTACAACGCCGCATTATCTATGCGATGTCTGAGCTGGGACTGAAAGCCAGCGCCAAACATAAAAAATCTGCACGTACCGTTGGTGATGTTCTGGGTAAATTTCATCCCCACGGAGACAGTGCCTGTTACGAAGCCATGGTGCTCATGGCTCAGCCGTTTTCTTATCGCTATCCGCTGGTCGATGGCCAGGGCAACTGGGGTTCTCCGGATGACCCTAAATCCTTTGCCGCAATGCGGTATACCGAAGCTAAGCTTGCCAAATTTGCTGAACTTCTGCTTTCTGAATTAGGACAGGGGACTGCGGACTGGCTACCTAACTTTGATGGTACATTGAATGAGCCGGCAGTATTGCCAAGTCGTGTCCCTCATGTGCTGCTGAACGGCTCAACCGGTATTGCAGTGGGTATGGCAACGGATATTCCGCCCCATAACCTTAACGAAGTCGCTCAGGCCGCGATTCATCTGCTGAATAATCCTACCGCGGGTATTACTGATCTGATGCGGTTTGTGAAGGCACCGGATTATCCGACCGATGCGGAGATTATTACGCCTGAATCTGAGATTCGTAAAATGTACGAGTCTGGAAAGGGCAGTCTTAAAATGCGGGCGATCTACCAGATCGAGGATGGGGACGTGGTGATCACGGCGCTGCCGCATCAGGTTTCCGGAGCGAAGGTGCTGGAACAGATTGCCGCTCAGATGCAGGCGAAAAAACTGCCAATGGTGGTGGACCTGCGTGATGAATCGGATCACGAAAATCCGACTCGTCTGGTGATTGTGCCGCGTTCAAACCGTGTTGATACCGAAGCCATGATGGCGCACTTGTTTGCAACCACGGATTTGGAGAAAAGCTATCGCGTTAACCTGAATATGATCGGTACCGATGGTCGTCCTCAGGTTAAAGGTCTGGTTCAGATTCTGGGTGAGTGGCTTAACTTCCGTCGTGCTACGGTCAAGCGCCGTCTAGAGTATCGCCTTGAGAAGGTGAAAGATCGCCTTCACCTGTTGGAAGGTTTGCTGATTGCGTACCTGAATATCGACGAAGTGATCGATATTATCCGTACTCAGGATGAACCCAAGCAGGAGTTGATCAAGCGTTTTGGCCTGAGTGAACGTCAGGCAGAAGCGATTCTGGAATTGCGTTTGCGCCAGTTAGCAAAACTGGAAGAGATCAAAATCCGCGGTGAGCAGGATGAGCTGCAGGAAGAGCGAGAGAAACTGGAATATCTGCTCGGCTCGGAAAGCGCACTGAATCAACTGATCGAAGATGAACTGACGGAAGATGCTGATAAGTTTGGTGATCTGCGCCGTTCGCCTTTGGTACATCGTCAGGAAGCCAAAGCGCTTGATGAGACAGCATTGGTTAGTGCTGATCCGGTTACCATTGTACTATCCAAGCAAGGTTGGGTGCGTGCTGCCAAGGGCCATGATATTGACCCGGAAGGGCTGAGTTACAAGTCTGGTGATGATTTTCATCTGGCCTGTAAGGGCAAATCGAATCAGCAGGTTGTCTTTGTCGACAGTAGTGGCCGTAGTTACTCTTTACCGGCACATACATTGCCTTCGGCTCGTGGTCAGGGTGAGCCTTTGACCGGGCGTATTAATCCGCCATCCGGTGCAACTTTCCAGGGGCTGGTGATCGCTGATGAGAAGCGCTGCTTCCTGATGGCCAGTGATGCCGGCTACGGTTTTGTGGTGGATTCGGCAGATATGCTGGCCAGTAAAAAGGCGGGCAAGGCTCTGCTCACTGTGCCAAAAGGATGTGAAGTACTGCTACCTCAATCGGTTCCGGACGGAGATGATCTTCGTGTTGCTGTTGTTACAACGGAAGGCCGCTTGTTGGTATTTCGTCTGGATCAGTTGCCGGTGCTGGGTAAAGGCAAAGGCAATAAGATGATCGATATTCCATCGGCAAAATCGGCGGGCCGCGAAGAGTTTGTTCGTGATCTGTTAGTTATGGAAGCTGAAGATGCCTTGACCATCTATGCGGGCAAGCGTCACCTGAAGCTTAAGCCTTCTGATCTGGAGCATTACCTTGGAGAGCGTGGGCGACGTGGTAACAAGTTGCCAAGGGGCTTCCAGAAAGTTGATCGCATCGGTGTCAAAGATGATGACTGATCATTTACTTTAATACCGCTGGGCTGTTAAGCCATCTGAAAACCAGTGCCCAGGCGCTGGTTTTTCTTTGTCAGGGTATGGGCTGTATCCATTGATGGAAAAAACGACGATGCATCTTGTAAGAAATATCCTACAAAGCGAGTAGAGATTAGCACTAAAGAGCATAGATTTTGCACTCATGATCAGAGGGTAAAATCCAAACTATCTTTAAAAACAGCAGGTTATGTTTTTTAACGGTTAGCGTTGAGCGATTTCGAGCTCATAGGTGTTGTTTACCGCTCGCGGAAATTTGCTAAAGTTAGCTTGCAGTCACGGAGCGGCTGCAACCGGTAAGGAAACCGGCACCAAGGAAGTTAAGGAAGCAGGAATGGACCCGTGGCGAACAGGGATGCAGGAAGCAATCATAGTTCAGGAATGCCACAAGGATGACTTTGGATAAGTCAGCTATCAGGATGATGGCGCTGTCATGGAATTGACGGGATAGGGAAAAGGGCGGCCAGGCCGCCCTTCTCTTTTTCGGGTAAGTGATCCTTCCACCTTATGCCTCTTCTGTTTACTCAGCTTCTCATTACTTTTTATTTTAGCTTCTGACTCTTATTTTCAATCTACTCTGGTTCGTTCAAACCAGCCTGGCCCGTCCATCGCTTAGCTAATCTGGTTCTGATTGAGCACTTCGCATTCTTCTGTAGGCCCGCAAATAAACTACCTTTTCACCTGACATATTCTATAGGCATTTCTTCTTGCGCTAGCCGATATCGCATATATCTTCTCAGCTTGTAAGATATTTCCTACAAAGCTGGGAGATATTGGCACTACAGTGCAGGGTTTTAGGTAGTTCTAGCGGGAGATGAAATTTAATCTCTTTTAAAATCATAGAGTTATGATCCTATGGTTTTTACTGCAGCCAAGAGATTTTATTTTGTGTGGGTTTTCTCATTAAGGATATTTGCTAAAGTTACTTTGCGGTCAGGGAGTGGCGGCAAGCCAGTAAGGATACTGGTTAAAGGACATCAGGATCAGGAATGGAACACAGTGGCGAACAGGGATGCATGATGCAGTTACGTTCAGGAATGCCACAGGGATGACTTAGGATAAGTCAGCTATCACGGATCAGATAGCGCTGTCATGGAATCGATGGCAAAGGGACATAGGGCGGCTAGGCCGCCCTTCTCTTTTTCTACTCAGTTAATAAATATCTCAAGTTATTCAATGCCGTCCGGCAAACCTTCCAGTTTATCCAGCTTATTTTCTACACCGTCCCATTTTTCTGCTTCCGGTAACGGATCTTTGCGCTCTGTAAGATTTGGCCAATGCTCTGCCAGCATCTCATTCAGTTCTAAAAAATGCTGCATCTCGTTGGGCAACTCATCTTCAGAAAAAATCGCCTTCGCCGGACACTCAGGCTCACACAGGCCACAATCGATACACTCATCGGGATGAATCACCAGAAAGTTAGGCCCTTCGTAAAAGCAGTCCACCGGACAAACTTCAACGCAATCGGTATATTTACACTGAATACAGTTGTCAGTTACCACAAAGGCCATGTCGGCTTACCCTTTTGCTAACGCTTTCAGTTCATAGAGTAGCTCAAGAGCCTGACGAGGAGTCAGATCATCCGGGCTGATACTGTCCAGTTTTTCCCGTGCCGGGTCCGGCTCAGCAATCGCAAACAGGTCGTCCTGTACCGGCGTGTAGATGGTTTGTACCTGCCCGTTGCTTTGACTCTCTTGCTGCTCCAGTTGCACCAGTTTCTCTTTCGCCTGACCCACGACATCCTGTGGAATCCCCGCCAGTTTCGCAACCTGCAGACCATAGCTTTGGCTGGCCGGACCTTCCTGGACTTTATGCATAAAGATGATGTTGTCGTTATGCTCGGTGGCGTTCAGGTGCAGGTTTACGACGCCATCAAACTGTTCCGGCAGGGCGGTCAGTTCAAAGTAGTGGGTGGCAAACAGGGTGTAAGCCCGCAGCTTTTGCGCCAGATGCGCGGCACAGGCCCAGGCCAGAGACAGGCCATCAAAGGTGCTGGTGCCCCGGCCGATCTCATCCATCAGTACCAGAGAGCAGGGTGTTGCATTGTTCAGAATATTAGCGGTTTCGGTCATCTCCACCATAAAGGTCGAGCGTCCGCTGGCCAGATCATCAGAAGAACCGATACGGGTGAAGATACGGTCGATCGGGCCTATTTTGGTGCTTTCAGCCGGTACATAGCAGCCGGTATGAGCCAGCAGCACAATCAGGGCGATCTGGCGCATATAGGTCGATTTACCGCCCATGTTTGGACCGGTAATCACCGCCATACGCTCATCGTTACTGAAAGTCAGATCGTTGGGTACAAAGGGTTGATCAGAAACCTGCTCTACCACTGGGTGACGGCCACCTTCGATCAGTATGCCGTTATCCCGCATCAGGGTCGGGCGGGAGAAGTTCAGCGTCTCCGCGCGCTCAGCAAAGTTGTTCAGCGCATCCAGTTCCGACAGGGATACCGCCAGATTCTGCAGTCCCATCAGATTTTCGTTCAGTTGCTCGATCACCTGTTCGTACAGGGCTTTTTCCCGGGTCAGAGCGCGGGATTTACTGCTCAGTACCTTGTCTTCAAACTCTTTCAGTTCCGGCGTGATAAAACGCTCGGCATTTTTCAGGGTCTGGCGGCGGATATAGTGCGCCGGAGCCTGATCGGACTGAGCGCGGCTGATCTCGATGTAATAACCGTGTACCCGGTTATAACCCACTTTCAGTGTGGACAGGCCCGTGGTGGCCTTCTCCTGCTCTTCCAGACGGATCAGGAAATCACCGGCGTGTTCGCTCAGCTGGCGCAGTTCGTCCAGCTCGGCATCAAAACCTTCGGCGATGACACCGCCATCACGGATCACCACCGGCGGATTATCGATAATCGCCCGGGCCAGCAGATCGGCTTCTTTGGGGAAGTCGATAATCGTCTCACGCAGATGATCCAGCGCGGATTCGTCAATACTGCCCAAGAGTGCCGTCAGATCCGGCAATTCCTGCAGGGCATCGCGCAGGCGTGCCAGATCCCGGGGACGGGCACTGCGTAACGCGACACGAGCCAGAATACGTTCAATATCACCAATCGCCTTCAGGTGATCGTAAATACCCTGCCATTGGAAGCTGTCCTGAATCGCCTGCACACAGGACTGACGCAGATGCAGCTGATCGTGACAGCGGATCGGGCGGTTCAGCCAACGGCGCAGCTGGCGGCTGCCCATAGCGGTTGCTGTGTTATCCAGTACCGAAGCCAGGGTATTTTCCGTACCACCGCCCAGGTTGGTATCGATCTCCAGATTACGGCGGCTGGCGGCGTCGATCTGAATACACTCATCGCGGGATTCTTCCTGCAAAGCACGTACGTGGGGCAGCCCGGTACGTTGCGTGTCCTTAACGTATTCCAGCAGAGCACCGGCAGCACCAATCGCCACTTCCAACTGCTGACAACCGAAACCCGCCAGATCACGGGTTTCAAACTGACGGCACAGCTGAGTCGTCGCACTTTCGGTATCAAACTGCCAGGGCGGCACCAGACGAGCGCCTTTACGTTGGCTGATCTGAGGCTCAAACGCCTCACCTTCATCCAGCAGCAGCTCGGCAGGATCAAGGCGCTGAATCTCGGCTAATAACGCGGATTCGTCATTCAGCTCCTGCACCGTAAAACGGCCGCTGGTGACATCCAGCGCCGACAGGCCAAACAGCTCGCCGCGGCGGGTCAGGGCAACCAGCAGGTTGTCTTTGCGCTCGTCCAGAAGCGCTTCATCACTCACGGTACCCGGTGTCAGAACCCGAACCACTTTGCGCTCTACAGGGCCTTTGCTGGTAGCCGGATCACCGATCTGCTCCGCAATCGCCACCGACAGACCACCGCGAACCAGACGTGCCAGATAGTTCTCTGCCGCATGGAAAGGAATGCCCGCCATAGGAATCGGCTGACCACCGGACTTGCCCCGCGCCGTCAGCGTAATATCCAGCAGACTGGCGGCTTTTTTGGCGTCATCAAAAAACAGTTCGTAAAAATCCCCCATGCGATAAAAAACAAGCTCGTTCGGGTGATCTTTTTTGATGCTGAAGTACTGTTGCATCATTGGTGTATGCTGCTGCTGTTTTTCGTTGCTTTTCACGGGCTTGGCCTAGTTATATCGTTGATTCTGCTGGGTTTTTCTCATTTCTGTTGTCTCTTTGAGTGCCAGTAGGACTCTTTGAGAACCGTGAAAACCTACACTCTTGTGTAGTATTTTGTGTAGCATATAATGTCGTGTAACACTTTTTCGAAAAAACCTACACTAGCGAGGGCAAGTCGCTGGTGATGGCTAAGATCAGTTTTACGGCACTTTTTGAGGCAACAAAATGAGCGGTGCGCAGAATAACAAACCTCTAACAACCAAGGCAATTGAGCACCTGAAGCCAGACGGTTCGACACTGGCTGATATTGGTGAATACAGAGGCTTGAGGATCCGGAGTGGTAAAAGCGCAAAGACATTCTTTTACCGATATCGAAGTCCTATTACGGGCAAGTTAGTCCAGGTGAAAATTGGCAGCTTCCCTGCTGTAGGCTTGCATAGCGCCCGGAATCGCTTTTCGGAATTAAAGCAAATACGCGATTTAGGTCTATGCCCAGCCCAAGAGTTGAAGAAGATCGAAGAACAACAGCAGGCTGCTGTTTGTGATCAGTTCACCATCAAAGATATGGTCGACCTCTACTTAAAGGAATACATTGAAGATAAACGATTACCCAGCGGTAAGATTCAGAAGGGGGCTAGAAAGAGCAAAGGCCAAGCTGATGTTAGGCGGTCTTTGTATAAAGATCCCGTGGAAATTTTGGGAAACCGCCCAGCTATTAGCATTACTCGGAAAGATGTCGTCGATCTCATAAAGGTAATTGCAGAGGGTCGCCAAGCAGAAGTGCAGGCGGGTAATGTTCTTAGGGAGCTTACAGCGGCCTTTGACTTTGCAATTGGTCATGGCTCGTTACCGGAGGATTTCGTGAATCCAGCGATTCTTGCCAAGTCTGCTGTGAAACAGATGCGATTAAAGCTAACGCCGACGAGAGGTAACCGTGTGCTGGATGATCGGGAGCTGTCGCAATTGCTGCAGTGGCTTCCGGGCTCTGCTTTTACGCCAAATGTGAAAAATATCCTCCGACTTACGCTCTGGACGGGTTGCCGTACAGGTGAGGTGTGCACGACAGCATGGAAAGACTATGACCTTGATAGAGGAACGCTGCTTCTAAGGGAGACAAAGAACGGGGCTGATCGGTACGTGCAGCTTTCGACACAGGCCGTTGATTTTCTCAAAGGGCTCAAGCTGCAGACCGGGAATTATCCGTTTGAGTCCGCACGTCTGGGGCAGCCTGTGCAGCAGAAACAGCTCAGTATCAGCATGTACAACCTGCGTAACACAAACCGAATGATCGATCTTCCTGCATGGACACCCCATGACCTCAGGCGAACAGTACGTACAGGGCTCTCTCGTTTGGGCTGCCCAACTGATGTTGCTGAAGCGATCCTCGGGCACTCCAAGAAAGGTATCGAAGGCACATACAACTTACACCGCTATGAGGATGAGTGCCGTGAGTGGCTGCAGCGTTGGGCGGATCACTTGGATGGATTATTATCAGATAGCCATGCCTGAAAACAGACTTTCATTCTCTAAAGCACAAACTTTAATCACAGCGGATTTGAGACATTATGACTGATCCTTACCCGAAAATTCCGCAGGCTGAAACGTTAACCGTTGAGTTCAAAAGTGACCGAAAACGCCTGCCGGATGATGAGCTGGTTCAGGCCTTGGTCTGCATGGCTAATTCAGAAGGCGGCGAGCTTTGGCTTGGTGTTGAAGATGATGGCACACCAACCGGTTTGCATAAGGCACACATGAACCTGGTTGGGTTGCCCGGTTTAATTGCGGCCCGGACATCTCCGGCGCTGCAAATTATGGTTGAGCCTGTTCAGGTTAAAGGTCATACAGTAGCTCGCATTCTAGTGCCCAAGGCTACCCATTCTGAAATTGCCACGACTTCTGGTCAGTATTTACGTCGTCGGATTAAGCCAGATGGCACGCCTGAGTGTGTTGCCATGTTACCCCACGATCGTGATAGCCATGCTTCCAGAATTGGCATTTCCGATGCGACAGCACAGATTGTTCAGGGAGCCACCACTGCAGACTTCGATCCTCTTGAACGGGAACGCCTTCGCCAGTCCGTTGAATACTATGGCGGCGACAGAGTGCTTTTAGAGCTGGATGATGAACAGCTTGATGCCGCACTGGGTTTTACTGCGAGAACACCCAGCGGTGAACGGCAGCCGACGTTAACGGGTTTGTTGGTTATCGGTCGTGATGCCGCGTTACGGGATTTTATCCCAACGCATGAATTAGCTTTTCAGGTATTGGAGCAGGAGGATATCCGCTTTAATGAGTTTCGCCGCTTCCCTTTATTAAAAGCACTGGAATGGCTGGAGACAAATTTCCGCCCCTATAACCCTGAACGTGAAATTCAGGTAGGCCTGTTTCGTGTCCCTGTCCCCATGGTGGATATGGGGGCGTTCCGTGAGGCTGTTGCCAATGCACTGGTTCACCGTGATTATCATAAACTGGGCGCGGTGCATGTTCGTCTGGACGATCAGGGACTAACCATCAGTAACCCCGGCGGCTTGGTTGAAGGTGTGACTTTAGACAATCTGCTGAGCACTGAGCCAAGGCCGAGAAACCCACGTCTGGCTGATGTGATGAAGCGTATTGGTATTGTTGAGCGTTCTGGTCGGGGTGTGGATAAGATTTATCGGGGTATGCTGCGATTTGGTCGCCCTCAGCCTGATTACAACCGGACGGACTACAACAGCGTCGTTTTGCGCTTGGATACTGTAGAAGCTGACGAGGTGTTCTTGCGTCTGGTCGTTGAGCAGGAGAAGCAGAGAGGCAATTTGCCGGTGAACAGCTTGATCGTGCTGTCGGCATTAAAAGATCAAAAGCGCTTATCTGCAGAGGATTTGGCTGCTCTGATCCAGCAGGAGATTGGGCAAGCTAAACGCACTGTTGAATCCTTGGTTGAGGCGGGTTTAGTTGAGGCTCATGGTAAAACTCGTGGCAGAACCTACACGCTGTCAGCGGCGATGTATAAAGAGAAAGGTGACAAGATTGCGTATACCCGACAAGCGGGATTCAGTAAGTTGCAGAATGAACAGATGGTGCTGAGTCATGTGCAGCATCATGGCCGTATTCAGCGGCAGGAAGTGATGGAACTCTGTCATTTAGGGAAAGATCAGGCGAATAGGCTGCTAAAAAAGCTACGGGATAATGGTCAGCTTGAAATGCATGGCACCACTCGGAATGCTTATTACACCATTCCAACAGAGGATTGAATTAAGACATTGCGCGGTATTGCGCGGTATTGCGCGGTATTGCGCGGTTATCAAAATAGCGTTAGAAGTTAGGGGCTGTCTCCAGTCCCCAGCCGTTATTCGTAGTGAACGATACCTTCAACACCAATCAGGCTGTCAGATACGCTCGCCAGATCGTCAGTGGATAGCAATGCCAGCCCTGGGTTCACAATCTTGTTTCTCACATCATTGAGATTATTTCCAGGGCCAGTTCTGTTCGACAGAAAGAATGGATGGCGTATGATTTGTAGGTGTTTGTTGTCCGGCAGATAACCCACCCTGAGGCGTTTATATTGGAACCTGTATCTCCCGTTGTTGAATTGGTCGGCATTATATTTATCCTGCTTTTCATCGCGCTGGGTATTTACCAGATCTCGCGCCGTAGCGGGTTGCCCTTTACGGTATTGCTGGTGCTGATCGGTATCGGCATCAACTTTTTCAGCACCAGTGTTCCTGTTTTGGCAAAAGCGGAAGAGGTCTTCAGTATCTCTCCGGATCTTATTCTGTTTGTGTTTTTACCCGCGCTGATTTTTGAGTCCAGTTACGGCCTGAATGTAGGCCAGCTGCGCCATAACGCGGCGCATATTATGACGCTGGCGATTCCGGGGTTACTGCTGTCTACCGCGTTGATCGGAGTTATCGTCTGGCTGATTCTGGGCATTGATTTGGTTGCCGCTCTGCTGCTTGGCGCGATCTTAAGTGCTACAGATCCCGTTGCCGTGATTGCTCTGTTCCAGCGGATCAGTGCGCCCGGTCGTCTGTCGATACTGATCGAAGGTGAAAGCCTGTTTAATGATGCCACGGCATTGGTGTTGTCAAAGATTCTGATCGGTTTATTGGCGGCGGGCGTTTTTTCCGGCCAGACCCTGGCCGATGGCGTTGTTGATTTCTTCGTGCTTTGTTTCGGCGGACTCTTCTTTGGCATCGCGTTGGGATATCTCACCGGTCAACTGATTGGCTGGCTGGATTCAGACCCCATTATCGATATCGGTCTGACCAGTGTTCTGGCCTATTTGTCATTTCTGATTGCAGAAGAAATGCTGCATGTCAGTGGCATTATGGCAACACTGGGTGCAGGGCTGACAGTGGGCACTTGGGGGCGTCTGCGAATTGCTCATTCTGTCCGTGATCATCTCGAGCAGTTCTGGAGCATTCTGGCATTTGTCGCCAATTCGTTACTGTTTTTACTGCTGGGACTGCAGGTGGATCTGGCGGAGCTGGCATCGGTGTGGGATCTGGTGCTTTGGGTGGTTCTGGCGATGCTGGTTTCCCGTGCGCTGGTGGTCTTTGTGCTGGTGCCTCTGGCCAGCAGTGTATTCAGAACAGAACCGATTGGAGCGGGCTATCGCTTCATGATGTTCTGGGGCGGGCTGCGGGGGGCTATCGCCTTGGCTATCGTCCTGAGCTTGCCGGAATATCCGTTCAAAGATCTGTTTATTGCGCTGGTGACCGGAGCGGTACTGTTCACACTTCTGGTGCAGGGGTTGACCATTAAGCCTGTGATGCGCCTGCTGAAACTGGATCAGCCCTCTGTTGTTGATCAGCTGGAGAAGCTGGAGCGCAGAATGCTCACCCATCAGCGGGCTTTGCATCGTATGCCGGCGTTACAGAAGGGTGGTCTTTTTTCCAGCCGGGTAGCGCACCGGCTCAGTCTTCATAGCCGAAAAGCTATCGCTAAGTCGAAAGACGCGATTGATCAGCTACGTACTGAGAAACTGACCCAGGAGCAGGAGACCAACCTGCTTTTTCTGCGCGCCTTTGCTGAGGAAAAAGCCTTCTACAGCGATATGTATGATCGGGGTAATCTGAGCGAAACAGCCGTCCGGCATCTGCTGCTAACCCTTGAGCTGCAGAGCGACACCTTACGCTATGAAAATGGTTTTCATCGGATACATAACCATCGTCGTTTAGAGTATATCGAGCACTGGATCTTTCAGCTGCTGGGCAATAACCCCTTGCTTGGTGGCATGGTTGAACGGCTGCGCGTGGCGCATATTGCCCAATATTACGAGATGATCTGGGGGCATTATCAGGGAAGTCACCATGTGATTGACTCGTTGGAACGTATTGTCGGTCTTGAGGCGACGCCACCTGACATTGTGCAGCAGATTCTGCAGCAATACCGCGACTGGAATCGAATGGCGGAGGATAAACTGGACCATCTTAACCATGATTTTCCCGAAATAGCCCTGCTGACTCAGGAACGTCTTGGGCAGCGTATTGTTTTACTGGCAGGGCTGGAGACCGTTCGGGAGCACGCCCGCTTGGGGAGCATCCCCAAAGGTCAGGCGGAAGATATCGAGACCGATGTTGAGCGACGCCTAAACGCGTTGCGCAGTCAGTCGATCCAGAAGCTGAACGATGATCCGGTACTGCTGCTTAGTCGGGTTCCGCTGTTTGCGAATCTGCCCGCGGAACTGATCCGGGAGATTGCGGAAAAATGCGAGTTACTGACTCTGGAAAAACATGAATATCTGATCCGGCAGGGCGCGCACAACAACAGGCTCTTTCTGGTTAGTCGCGGTAATGTTCGGCTTGAATACCATGACAACGGAGAGATGCATCGTCTCAGTACTCTGATCGCCGGTGACTCTTTTGGTGAGTCGGCATTGCTGGACGAAGGAACCCCGGATCTTTCTGTGATTGCCCAGACTCCTTCCCGTTTGTACACACTGAGTCGTTCTGCTCTGGAACATCTGATGAAACAGAACGCTCAGCTTCGGGACTTAATCATGCAAAGTGATGCCCGGCAAAAGCAGTTGCATCAGCGTAAAGTCTAACTAACAGTCATTCAGGGATAAACTATTGAGACTGATTGTTAGTGAGACACAGCACGAGAAAACAGATACCCCAGCCGTCCAGAGAAAAGATGAGATAGCCAATCGATATTGGTTGGGGCGTTCATGAATACTACTGGCCTGCGACTCAGTATCAAACTGAGAGTCGAAGGTAATGCTTTTGGCTTATTCGTTTCAGCCATCCTTCCCATTAAAACATTTCTTGTAGGAAAACTGGTTTAACAATTTCTTAAGATACGAAAGACTAGGCTAGGAAAATCGTGAAAAGGTCAACTTGGGGCAAAAATATATGCGTGTGCTTATTATTGAAGATGATCGTGATCTGGCACTGGCGATATCGGAATACCTAGAGCTACATCATCTGGAGTGTGATTTTGCTTATACAGGTGAATCTGGCATTGAGCTCGCCATAACTCATCGCTTTGACTGCATCATACTCGACAATATGTTGCCCAGAACGCAAGGTGTTGAAGTCTGTAAGGCCCTGCGTAGCAAAGGGGTTGCAACTCCGATACTGATGCTGACAGCGTGTGATACCACCCAAGATCAGTTGGCTGGGTTTGATGCAGGTCTGGACGATTTTGTTGCCAAACCCTGTCCTATGCCAATACTTTTGGCCCGTTTACAAGCCTTATATCGACGCCATCTACCGGAGCGGGATCGTATAGACGTCGCGGATCTAGTGATCTATCCAAAAGAAAATCGCGCCATGCGCGCTAATAAAGTGTTAAAAATTCCGCCTACGAGCTGGAAAATGCTTCTGATACTGGCTCGACATTCGCCCGAAGTCGTCACAAAACAAACGTTAGCAGAGTCAATTTGGCCCGACGAAGATGTGGATGAAGGCACTTTGAATGTTCACCTGCATCAATTGCGCAAAATAGTCGATCGTCCTTTTGACAGCGCGCTTATTCAAACCCATGTTGGCATGGGCCTATCATTGCAGAGCGCGGAAAATGATCGAACCCCCTAAACAGAATCGGGCTGTAAGAAGTCTTGCTGCGCAGTCGCGACGCCAGCTGGTGTTGCTGGCGGTTGTTATCTTTGTTGGCTTAGTCTCTTTGGTCAGTGCGTTTAGCTTCTATCAGATTAATCAAGCCATGGAAAACTATACGCGCTTGGAAGCAAGCAAGCTTGAACAACGGATTTTGCAAGGCGACCAAGATCCTGTCTATGCCTCAAGCATCACAGCGTATCGCTCGTGGCAGAAGATACCCAAGCCCATTCAAATGCTGTTTAGCCAATCCGATGCAACGAAGGGCAGAATTTTAGACAGTGAACGAATGCTTTTATCAGGCGAGCGCGAATACGTTTACTTGATGTTCTCGGATACCTTACAAGAGGGTGGTGTTTTCGTTGTGGAAATCGAGGACGCCGAGACCATCGACACGCTGATACAGGCAACGTTTGAGCACACCTTGTGGGATGCCAGCTTTATCATAGGCCTCTTTATTGTTTTGTTTTTTCTCGCGATTGCATGGATTTTTCACAACGCTATCAAGCCACTTAAATATTTGGTGGAGTGGTCGAAGCAGATTAAGCGACAGCCAGAGGATAGCCGTGTCGCGCAATTTCCTATCAGTGAACTGAACGATATCGCGGAGCACTTGCTGGCAAGCCTGCAACAAGTGAAAGACTATAATGAGCGGGAACAGCAGTTTCTTAAACATGCCAGCCATGAGCTGCGCACACCTATAGCCATCGTGCAGGCGTCACTCGATACGCTTAGTCTGCGGACGCCGGAGGGGCATCCAAGCTATAAAGCGATCCAGCGCGCTAATCGAGCCAGTCATAACATGATACGGCTGACAGAAGCGTTACTCTGGTTGGGTCGACAATCCAGCCATATGCCTTCTAAGACAATCATCCATCCGGCTCTGGTTTGCTCTGAGCTGATTGAAGACATGCGCTACCTCATAGATGAGAAGCAGCTTCAGGTCCAGTTAGATGCGGATGCACATAGCCTTGCAATAGAGGAGCCTCTCTTTAGAATCGTGTTAGCGAACCTGATTCGAAACGCGTTTCAACACAGTGCGCAAGGGGTAATCCTTGTTAACATTACTGAGCGTTGTGTGACAATTACCAACCCTGTTGAGCCAGTGCCGGAACCTTCTGTGAGTAATTTTGGTCTCGGCTTACAGCTCGTTGAGCGTATCACCGCTAAACTAGCGTGGCAATTTGATGCTCAAATCGGTGATACCAAAGCTGTTGTGAGTGTACGCTGGTAAATTCGACAGCCAATCTTTAGATGATCTTAATACGGCACTCGCCATAATCCCTTCGACGCGTTGATAAAGCCTCGGAGGGCTTATGCAAACACACTATTCACTTTTTTCTCTGATGACATTAGTCATTGGGTCAACGACTACAGAGCTTAGCTTTGCCAATGACTCTCGGCAAACAATAGAGGAAGACACACATTACGAGCTTGCAATAGGTCTTTATACCAACGTATCTGAATCCGAATATGTTGGCGGGAAAGATTCTCTCGATGTCATGCCGTTGGTCGAATGGTCTTGGGAAAACTGGTTTTTACAAGATTACCGCCTAGGAAGTTACTTAGCGGGCGGTGATTCCTGGGTCATTTTCAGTTCATTGGGATTGGCGAGTTTTGGTTACTCAGAGCGTGGCGCTAGCGCAGTGCTTGCTGACGTTAAAGCGCCGGGAGATGTCTATACGGTAGTGCTGTCATCCTCTTTGTCAGGCCAGTGGGGGCATTTCGAGTATGCGATAGAACAGGACATCAGCAATCGTCACCATAGTCACTTTTTCCGCACGCGTTATGGCATTGACATACCGATGGATAGATGGACGCTAGAGCCTGTTATCCGCCTTTATTACCTTCCAGAAAAGCTCGTTAACTTTTACTACGGCGTGCCAGAAAAACGGGTGAAACCGGGCCGTTCAGTATACAAGCCCAAGGATGCTTATTTAGTCGATACTGGCGTCAACCTTAGCTACTGCTTAAAACCCGACCATGCTGTAAGTGTTGGTCTCATGCATCGCTTTTTTTCTTCAGAAATTCGCAACAGCCCTATAGTGAATGCTGGGCACAATGCAAGCTTGTCTGCGAGCTATCTGTATGCTTTCTAAATCACTTATCAAACGGCTATTGAGCAAGCGCTTTTTGATACTTTTGCTGGCGCTACTTGGACTTCTTGCCACACTCATTTTCGTAGAGGAATTAGACGATACGGTCGATGTTCAACGTACAGACCGAGTGACTATCTCTCCACCTGTCACGGTCGTCACCACACGGCCTGAAACCGTTAACATGATCGTCTCCGTCCAGTCTGAAGTAAGGCCACAATGGCAACTCGAACTCAAAACCGAGGTTGGTGGGAAAGTGAATCGCATCAGCGAAAAACTATTTTCTGGCGCTCGCTTGCAGGCTGGTGATGTACTGTTTGAAATTGATGCAACCCGTTATGTGGCAGAGCTTGCTGACGCTCGACATGCACTTCACCAACGTCAATTGGAACTCTTGCAGGCGCAATATCAGTCTCAGGTTGCCGCACAACAATTCAAGTCAATGGATCAAAAAGCGCCGAATGAACTGGCTTTGAACTTACCTCAAGTTGAAATCGCCAAGGCTGCTGTTAATTCCGCACAAGCGGCCGTCAAGGTAGCTCAACACAGACTTGAACAAACGCAGGTCCGAGCGCCTTTTAATGGGTACTTGCTCTCTCATCAATTGAGCCCAGAACAGATGATATTGGCGGGGGAGAGCGTAGCGACCATGCTTGGCGATGACACACTAAAGCTCAGTGTACGAGTCAATAGGTCTCAGTGGCAGCAACTGAACCATCCTCTAGCAGAGCAAAAAGTGACGTTGCATAGTCAATCGGGGGCTTATGTTGGCGATGCAATCGTCAAAGGTGCCGGTGGTTATTTGGACTCGGCGACTCGGCATTATCTCATTCATTTGACGACGCCCTCTAACCAAGTCAGTGCCATTCCGGGTGAGTACCTGCAAGTTCGATTTAAAGGCAAGGCGGTTAAAAGTGCGCTGACCATTCCCGCTTCTGCCATTACCCCAGAGGGTCGTTTTTGGTGGGTAGACGATAACAACCTACTAAACCGCAGTCCAGCTCTAGTCTTAGATCGTGTTGGCAGCTTTGTGGTGGTCGAGGCCGTCAACACTGACCAGGCGAGCTATGCCGTAGTGGTGACCCCTTTGAGCAGTTATCTACTCAAGCAAAAAGTGACGCCTATAGAAAATGATCATGCGCAAGCACAAGCACCTACTAAAAATGGAGCGACTTTATAATGCATTCACTGACTGCATGGTTTATACGAAATCCTGTCGCGGCCAATCTGTTGATGCTGTTCATTTTGTTCATGGGGCTGCTGACACTTAGCACTATGCGTATCGAGGGCTTTCCACGTATGGAGCCTGATACCATCACTATTAGCACGATCTTATCGAATGCATCGCCAGAGCGTGTTGACGCATTGGTGAGCCAAAAAATCGAAAGTGCGCTAGAAGGGTTAGAAGGGGTTCGCAGTGTATCAACCTTGTCAGTCGAGGGGTTATCTCGTGTGACTGTGCGCCGAGCAAGCGATCAAGAACTCGATAAACTTTTAGATAAAGTACGCCTACGCATGGAGAGTGGCATCGAGCTTCCGACTAAAGCCGAGCGTCCTATTATCGATGCCAACAGCGTCGACTTTCCGGCGCTCTATATCAACTTGTTTGGTGAGACGGATCGCAATACCCTAAATGCTTTGGCAAAGCGTCTAAAAGAGGCATTGTTGGCAGAGCCAGAACTGTCTCGTTTAAAGCTTTGGGGGTTGTATAAGCAAGAGTTACGCATCGAGGTGGATCGAGACAAGCTCTACGTTCTGAACTTGACGATTAGCGATCTTGTTGAGCGCGTTCGCGCGAACTCGTTGTTTTTCCAGGCAGGTAAACTCAGAACTCAGGCTGGGCAAATCTTTATCAAAACAGACAAACAAGCCAGGTATCTGCCCGATTATCAATCCATACCGATCATTGAGACCGCCAATGGCGATACGGTTTACCTTGGGGATATCGCCAAAATCTACGACGACTTTGAGGAAGGTGACTACCTTTTCAAATTCAATGGTGAGAACACCGCGGGTATGGAAGTATTGGTCGGCCATAAAGAGAATCTGCTACATGTGTCTGAGGTGGCAAATCGTGTCGTTGATGAATTCCGAACGCAATTACCTTCAGGCGTGGATATCTCAATTTGGGGCGACAGTGCGGGCTATATCGAAGACCGACTTACGTTATTAACCAACAACGGTACGCAAGGGTTGTTACTCGTACTCTTGATTCTCGCGCTGTTTTTAGATGTCAAACTCGCGTTTTGGGTCGCCATGGGTATTCCCATCTCAGTGATGGGGGCGGTTGCCGTGTCTGGTACGCAATGGGTCGATTATTCACTCAATGACATCACCACGTTTGGGTTTATTATTGCGCTGGGAATTCTAGTCGATGATGCGGTGGTGGTCGGCGAAAGTGTGTACGAACAGCGTCGGCTCCATAGTGATCCCATTATCGATACCGAACGAGGTGTCGCGAAAGTAGCTGTTGCGACCATTTTTGGTGTACTGACCACCGTAGCGGCCTTTTTCCCGATGCTGATGCTCGATAGTCCCTTGGGGAAAGTGTTTGCGGGATTCTCTGGCGTCGTTATTTTTGCCTTGTTGTTTTCACTGCTAGAGAGCAAATTCATTCTGCCTGCACACCTCGCCGCCATTACAATGGACCAACCTGCTAGATTTGCTTGGATGATGTATTGGCGTCGTGTGCAAAATGGTGCGCGAGACGCCTTGAACTCTTTTAGAGATCGACTTTACGCTCCTTTGCTTGCCCATGCCGTTCGCCACCGCTATACCGTTTTGATCGTTTTTATCAGTAGCGCGATATTAGCACTTGGCCTAACGGCGAAAGGGAAAGTCGCGACTGTTTTTTTTCCTGACGTACCGGGACAAATCATTACTATTTCCCTTGAGATGGACTCTCGATCACCTTTTGCGCTCACTCAAAAAAACATGGCGCGCATCCAAGAGGTGGGACAATCCGTCAATCGAGCATTACAAACTAAGTATCAGTTAGTTAAGCCACCCATTCAAACCAGTTTTCAGATCATTATGGGGGCGGATTCGGCTCAGCTGTATGCGGAGCTGACGCCCATCTCTGATCGAGGCCAGCTTAAAATGTCGGAGCTTATCCAGCAATGGCGGCAGGAGATAGGAGTCCTAGAAGGGGTGACGGAACTCGAGCTGAGTGGCGCAGAAGAAATCGGTGGTGGCTTTGCGATTAAACTCGCGAGCCAAGATGCAACAGTCTTAAAGAAAGCGAGTGCTCAGCTTAAACATTTCCTTGGCAATATTGATGGTGTATATCATCCAAGAGACTCTATGGCGATGGGCTTAGTCGAACTCGAAGTACGACCTACCGCTGCAGCGCAGAGATTGGGCTTCGACTTAGAAACTCTGGCGACACAAATCGGCTATGCCTATGGCGGAGCAGAGGTTTATAAGTTGCAACGTAATACCGATGAAATTTCAGTCGTTGTGACACTTGAAGCTGAGCAACGAGACAGTATTGATGACTTACTAAAAACAAAGGTTCGTAGCACGGATGGCCAGTGGCTTGAGCTCGCATCTGTGGCAGAGCTTGATATGGTCCTCAAACCAAATCAACTAAGGCGAGAAAACAATCGTCAGATTAATACGGTTTACGCCACCATAAATCGATCTGTGGTGGCACCAGAAGAAGTGGCTCAAGCCGTTATGGAAACAATGGCTCCCGATTTACAAGCGCAGTTTCCAGAGCTGGTTATTTCCTTAGGGGGTGAGCTAGAAGAAATGGGGACTATGCGTGCGGGGCTTAAGAACGCGCTGTGGATTGCACTCGTGCTTATCTATGTTCTGATGGCTGTCCCGCTCAAGTCTTACGGGTTGCCTTTTATTGTGCTCGCCATCATTCCGTTCGGCTTTGTTGGAGCGATTCTTGGACACCTGTATCTTGGTCTTGCTCTGTCGGTGCTGTCTTTATTTGGCATGCTCGCGCTGGCGGGCGTGGTGGTGAATGATAGTTTGGTCATGCTGACTCGATACAATGAGCTGGTTGAACAGGGAATGGCGCATCGCGATGCGATTCAAGCGGCAGCAACGAGCCGCTTTCAAGCGATTTTTTTGACGACCGCAACCACGGTGATTGGCTTGATTCCGTTATTATCTGAAACGTCTGAACAGGCTCAATATCTTAAACCGGCTGCCGCTTCGCTCGCATTCGGTGAACTATTTTCCACGCTACTGATGATGCTGCTTGTTCCCGTGCTCATTGCGATCACGCACGACCTTAAAAGCTGTTTTAGTTCAGGTAAACATTGCATCGTACGCAAAACATTGAACGACTCAGGAGAAGCTTAAATGAACACACTTAAAATAAAGAGGTGGTTCATTGTAATCACTTTGTTCTTCGCAATCGGCCTTGGCGTTGTGCAGTGTTCTGGCCTTGATGACTTTGATGTGAGCGATGAGGCTGTCCTGAATCTATCGTTTACGTCTCATCAGAATGTACTGGCAGGCTCTTTAATAGTGCCCAAGCATACCCGCACGCCACCGATTGCCATCATTGTTCATGGGGATGGCGCACAAACACGCTTTTCCGATGCCAGCTATTTGCCCATGGTGAACCGTTTATTAAAACAGGGGATTGGCGTGTTCAGTTGGGACAAGCCTGGTGTCGGCGAAAGCACTGGTGATTGGTTACAGCAATCCATGCAAGATCGAAGCGATGAGGTGATCGCAGCCTATAATAAGATACATGCCCTGCCGGCACTAAAAGGTAGTCCGATCGGCTTTATCGGATTTTCTCAGGCGGGCTGGGTGTTACCGATTGTCGCCAATGACATGACACCGGCGTTTACGGTAATCGTCGGGGGTGCCGTCAACTGGCGTCATCAAGGGGCGTACTTCACTAAGCGTCAGCTGGAAGCGCAAGGGCTGAGTTCCGAGCAAGTGGTGAAAAACGTGACGGACAATCTGACACAAAACGATGCGATCTTTGCCGCCTCGGAGACCCTGAATCCCAGCCTACGGCCCGACATGGATCCCAAGCGTTTTGCGTTTGTCGCGCGCAACTATAACAGTGATGCAACCCCTTATCTTGGCACGATGCAGGGGCCAGTGTTGGCCCTTTGGGGAGCAAACGATCAGAATGTGGACCCCGCCTATAACCATGCAATCTACCAAAACATGCTACAACCGAATAAAGAGCAAAGCGCCATCATCGTTCAACAGGCCACACACGGCTTACTCAAGGCAGCATGGTTTGATTACCAACTTCCGTCAGAATGGCCTTCTTGGAGCCAAGGGTTATTTATACTCATGGGGCATCATGCTTATGCTCCTAAGGCTTTGGATACGATAGGAGGGTGGATAAACAAAGTGGCTCAGGCAGAGAGCTAACTTTTGATGGTTATGGGGATTGAATTCGCTATTGGTAACCTTTTTGACTGCTGCGGCAGTCATTGCGCTACGTTTTTTCAAAAAGCTTCAATGAGTCAAATTGGCTTCAAAAGGAGCTCGTCGTACTTATCTGAATAGCTAAAAGTTAGCGTTGAGCCTTTATAGAGTGGTTGATTTTCTCTAAGCGCCTCTCGAATCTTTTATGGGATTGTTCTATACCTTAACTATGCCGAGGATAGATTTGCCCTTCGAGTAAAACGTTTCTTCTTCGTGAAATGACCTTTGTTTCTTATCAACCCTTGATGAGCATCGAATAGTTAGGATTAACATAATCTTGCAGATGCTTTTGTTAAGTTTGCGCCTGTTCTGTCGAAAAGGATTACCGTGCAGAGTCTGAAAGAGGGTGTTTCAATGCGTAAAATGCCTGCTACAACCTGGATATTTATGGAGCGGAAAACGTCTTGATGAAAGTGACGCCCTATATTTTGTCATTATTTTTGAGTCTGGCTGCAAACCTGAGCTATGGCGCTTCGGTAAAACTCTATGCAGATAGTTGGGAACCTTATAATTATTCAGAAGATAGTCGCGTAGTTGGTATTGGTACGGATTTGGTACGGGCTGTTTTCCAACGGGCCGGCATTTCTTATGAACTCTCTATTCAGCCCTGGAAGAGGGCTTATCAAAATGTGTTGCGAGTGCCTGACACCGGATTGTTTGTTGTAAATAAGACGCAAGCCCGAAGCCCTTATTTCAAATGGGTTGGCCCCCTTTTTGAAACGAATGTTTTTCTCTATCGCCTCAAAAGTCGAAGTGATATTAAGATCGATACCTTATCGGATTTAAATGAATATCGGATCGGAGTTCTACGGGGTGGGGCGGTTGAAGACTATCTGTTAAGGAAGGGCGTTTCCCGTTCAGCTTTGGACTTACACAGCCATTCAACGATGCACCTGACAAAACTGCTTGCAGGTCGTAATGACCTCGTACCGGGTGATGAGGTGGACTTTCTCTATCAGGCAAAAAAGCTGGGGCGTGATATTTCAGAACTGGAAAGGGCTTATAAACTCTACCCCAGTAAATACTATCTGGCGGTCAATCTGAAAACACCTGATGATGTCATTGAGCGCCTACAGAATGCCCTGAATGAGTTGATCGAAGAGGGGTATCGTGAGCGCCTGATGGAGCAGCTGTTTCAACCTCTTTGATGCTGTTGCCGAATCCCCTATCATAGCCCTCCCATTCTGAACGCTTTTGGCTCACTTATGAATAACCCGCAACGTACCACTGTCATTGAGGCTCTGGCCGATCGGCTTCGTCAGCGTCGTGCTTTTATGGCCACGGCGGAATCCTGTACTGGTGGTGGTATTGCTCAGGCTTTGACGGCTGTAGCGGGAAGCTCGGCATGGTTTGATGCGGGGTTTGTCACCTATTCCAATCAGGCGAAAAGCCGCATGTTGGATGTACCCTCTGAAGTGATTGCCGGGCATGGTGCGGTAAGCGAAGCGGTGGTTAAGGCGATGGTTGCTGGCGCAGTGGCCAATAGCGAGGCCTCTTTTGCTGTTGCCGTCAGTGGTGTCGCTGGTCCCGGAGGTGGCAGCCCGGAGAAACCGGTCGGCACCGTTTGGATCGCCTGGGGTGACGCCGACAGTATTCAGGCTGAGCGCTTCCTGTTTGATGGTGACCGTGAAGCGGTTCGGGAACAGACCATCGATACTGCCCTGTCCCGTCTGCTCGGTTTTCTGTCCTAGGTTAAGCTCAGGTTTTCGCTTTTGGTTTGCGGCTCGGGTATTTTCTGCCTGAGCTCGCGGCCCCTGATTTACCAACCGTTCCCGCCTTGCTTTTGGCACCTGTATTGCCACTGCTTTTACGCCGTTTCTTAAAGGGGCTTTGACCTTTCAGTCCCGCAAGACCGCTCATCTGTTGAGCCTTTGCCTGATCGACCAGCGCTTTCAGATCCTCCAGCATCGGCAACATAAAATCGTTATAGCGCTTGGCCTTCTGGCTGATCGCGTCTAACTGGCTTTCCCACTGGGCGGTGCGATCCGGCAGAGTAGTGGATTCCGGCAGATTACGAATCAGGGCCTGACCTGAGTCTGTGGATAAAACGAGTTTGTTCTGCCGACGGATAAAGCCCCGTTTTATCAACAGCTCAATAATGCCTGCCCGGGTGGCTTCTGTGCCTAAGCCATCGGTTTCCTTCAGGATCTTTCGAATCTCGGCATTCTTCACAAAACGGCTGATCCCCGTCATCGCAGCCAGTAGGGTTGCATCGGTAAAGTGCTTCGGCGGTTGAGTTTCCTTTGCTAATAACTCGCCATGGCTGCACCAGAGAATATCGCCTTGTTTGAAAGCTGGCAGATGCTGCTCTTCCGGTTCCTGTTTCAGCAGGGGCTTCCAGCCGAGATCCTGATTCTGTCGCGCCTTGGCAATAAAGTGGCCGCCTTTGATCTCAAATTCGGCGACTTGCGCCAGATAGCGGTAGGCCGGGAAAAACTGCGCCAGATAATACTGGGCAATCAGGCGATACACTTTCTGTTCCGTTGCCGAAAGACGGCTGATATCAGAGCTTTTTCCGGTAGGGATAATCGCATGGTGCGCATCCACCTTACTGTTATTCCAGGCTTTGCTTTTCAGCTCCGGATTAGCCTTAGAGACAAACGCAGCTAGATGCTCGGTACCCAGATTATTGCCAATAGCCCCTAAAATCTGATGACGGTCGCCCCACTGTTCGGTGGGCAGATGGCGGCTGTCCGAGCGGGGGTAGGTGATCAGGTTATGTCTTTCATACAGGCTCTGGCAGGTATCCAGCACTTGTTGGGCGGAAAGCCCGAACGCCTTATTAGCGGTGATCTGCAGCTGCGACAGGTTAAAGGGCAGCGGTGGCGCTTCGCTTTTCTGTTTCTCTTCCAGTTTGATGACCTTGGCAGGCTGCTGAAAAATGCTCTGTACCACATGTTCTGCCAGCTTACGGTTGATCACCCGGCCTTCATCATCCTGATGGGGCAGGCAGGCGTCGCTGGGAATCCATTTGGCAGTAAAGCTGACGGGATCTCCTTCAGCGGGCTGAATATGAGCCAGCACCTCATAAAAGTCTTTCGGCCGGAAATTGGCGATCTCCTGATCCCTGCGTACCACCAGACCCAGCACCGGAGTCTGTACACGGCCAACGGACAGCACACCGCTATAACCGGATTGCTGGCCTTTCACCGTGAAAGCGCGGGTCAGGTTGATGCCGTACAGCCAGTCGGCGCGGCTGCGGGCGAGGGCAGAGGTTGCCAGCGGAATAAAGTCACGGTTAGCTCTTGGGTTCTCAATTGCTTTTTTAACTGCAGCCGGAGTCAGATCGCTGATCAAAACCCGCTGGGCGTTTTTAATCTTATTCACAGGTGGCTTAAGGTAGCTGATCACCTCATCCACCAGCAGCTGTCCTTCGCGGTCCGGATCTCCGGCGTTAACCAGTTGGCTGGCTTTCTTCACCAGCTGGCGCAGCACGGTCAGCTGCTTGCGGGTCTGGCTTTTAGGTTTTAACTGCCATTCTTCGGGAATAATCGGCAGGCTATCCAGCTGCCATTTTTTCAGGGCAGGGTTATAACTTTCCGGATCAGCCTGTTCTAGCAGATGGCCGATACACCAGCTGACGCAATCACCATTAGCCGCTTCGATGTAACCATCGTGCTTCTTGTGAGGCTTGGGTAAGACCGCAGCGATTGCGCGTCCTAAACTGGGTTTTTCCGCAATATAAAGTTTCATCAGACTGCCAGACCGTTATAATTTGCTACTATCGTTTTAACCTGTTCCCAGAGCTGTCAAAACATAGGTTTTATCCAGTGTTTTACAGGATAATTTCCGGTTAAGGGAGCAGGCTTAAAGCTTAATTTTTATCCTGATTTTTCGCTATCTATTTGATTCTAAAGCACTTTGAATATGTGCTTCAGATAGGCGCTGGGAATACTGTACACCTATACTGTTTTCATATACAGTATTCCGCAGTTTAAGGATCTCAATCGAAAGGTGTGTCATGTCTGATCAAGAAAATCGCAAGAAAGCTCTCTCCGCCGCATTAGGCCAGATCGAACGTCAGTTTGGTAAAGGCGCAGTGATGCGCATGGGCGAACAGCCTCGTGAAGCTATTCCTGCGGTATCCACTGGCTCTCTGGGTCTGGATGTTGCTTTGGGTATTGGCGGTCTGCCTTTCGGTCGTATCGTTGAGATCTACGGTCCTGAATCTTCCGGTAAAACCACGCTGACGCTTCAGGTGATTGCTGAAGCGCAGAAGATGGGTAAAACCTGTGCCTTCGTTGATGCGGAGCACGCACTGGATCCTATCTACGCTGAGAAGCTGGGTGTGAATCTGGATGACATGCTGGTCTCTCAGCCGGATACCGGTGAGCAGGCGCTGGAAATTACCGACATGCTGGTACGTTCCAACGCGGTAGACGTGGTGATTGTTGACTCCGTAGCAGCACTGACCCCGCGTGCCGAGATCGAAGGTGAGATGGGTGATTCACACATGGGTCTGCAGGCGCGTCTGATGTCTCAGGCACTGCGTAAAATTACCGGTAACATCAAAAACGCCAACTGTCTGGTGATCTTTATTAACCAGATTCGTATGAAGATCGGTGTCATGTTCGGTAACCCTGAAACCACTACCGGTGGTAACGCGCTGAAATTCTACGCTTCTGTTCGTCTGGATATCCGTCGTACCGGTTCTGTGAAGCAGGGTGATGAGATTGTAGGTAACGAAACCCGCGTTAAGGTTGTGAAGAACAAGGTATCACCGCCGTTCAAACAAGCGGAGTTCCAGATCATGTACGGTAAGGGTATCTACCACGCCGGTGAAGTGATCGATCTGGGTGTACAGCATAAACAGGTGGACAAAGCCGGTGCCTGGTACAGCTACAAAGGCAACAAGATCGGTCAGGGTAAAGCCAATGCCGCTCAGTACCTGCTGGACAACCCGGAAGTGATGAACGAAATCGACGGCGCGCTGCGTGAGCTGCTGTTGGCGGCTCCGGCTGCGAAAGAAGAGAAAGCCGCTGCTGATGCGAAAGCCGACAAGCAGGCTGCCGCAGCAAAAGCACTGGCCGGAAAAGATGCTGAATAAGCGCTAGTGGTCTTCGCACAATAAAAAATCGACGTTTCTGTTTTATTACGCAAAGCAGATGCAGTCGATTTTTTTGTCTTAGCCTTAAAGCTATGGCGTTCTAGATGCGAGTGATAAAGTATGGCAAAAAAACTGGCTGAGACTGAATCGGAATTGTTTCAGATGGCGATGGAGTATCTCGCCCGAAGGGATCATGCTGAGAAAGAGCTGCGTCAGAAACTGAGTACCAAGCTGGATAAAGAAAATCCGGATGGCAGTAAGTGGTTGGATGTTGTCATTCAGAAACTGCAGGAGCTGGGGTATCAGAGTGATGAGCGTTATATCGAGATGCTGGTGCGCGCCCGTACCGAACGCGGCTATGGCCCCCAGTTTATCCGTCAGTATCTGCAGCAGTACCAGCTGGATAGCCTGCTGATCGAAGAGTATATCGATCCAAAGGACAGGGCCTGGAACGAGCGGGCATTAGTCCAGCTGGAAAAGAAATTCCGTCAGCCAACCAGAGACTTTAAAATCCGCCAGAAGCAACAGCGGCATCTTTATCAGCGGGGATTCTCCGGTGACAATATCCGTTGGGCTCAGGCAAGATTTGATGAGTCCGGTTTTCTGGATGAGACCGATCCCGATGATGATAACGACAGCCGCTTTTTCTGAATGTTACGTCGCTTGTTTATGCTCAGAATCACCCAAAAAGGGATAACCTGATCCCTTCTCTGTCATTATCAGACTAAATAACCGTTTTTATCCCCGAACAGCCCAAAAGTAATACTACCTTTCCTGTGGTTAGGTCTTATAATGTTGGCCTTTTGTTTGGGATAAGCGTCAGCCTGCTTCCTACCGGATCAGGCCTTTTAGACTCTGCTTAGTCGACCAATGTACTTGCATTAGCCAACGGACCCAGTTGTATGAAAAGCGCAGAAATTCGCCAGGCTTTTTTGAACTTCTTTAAGTCAAAAGGCCATCAGATTGAATCCAGTAGCTCACTGGTGCCCGCCGATGATCCAACCCTGCTGTTTACCAACGCAGGTATGAACCAGTTTAAAGACTGTTTCCTCGGTCTGGAGAAGCGTCCTTACACCCGCGCAACCACCTCTCAGAAGTGTGTTCGTGCCGGTGGTAAGCACAACGACCTTGAAAACGTGGGCTACACCGCCCGTCACCATACCTTCTTTGAAATGCTGGGTAACTTCAGCTTTGGTGACTACTTCAAACAGGATGCGATCAGCTATGCCTGGGAGTTTCTGACTTCTGCGCAGTACATGGGTATCCCGAAAGAGAAACTCTACGTTACCGTTTATGAGTCCGATGACGAAGCATACGACATCTGGACCAAAGAAGTGGGTGTGCCGGAAGCGCACATGATCCGCATCGGTGACAACAAGGGTGCGCCATACGCTTCAGATAACTTCTGGGCGATGGGTGATACCGGTCCTTGCGGTCCTTGTACCGAAATTTTCTACGACCACGGTGAAGATGTTGAAGGTGGCCTGCCGGGCACTCCGGAAGAAGATGGCGACCGCTTTATCGAGATCTGGAACGTGGTATTTATGCAGTTTAACCGCTCTGCTGATGGCGAAATGCATCCGCTGCCGGCACCTTCCGTAGATACCGGTATGGGTCTGGAGCGTATCAGTGCGGTGATGCAGCACGTACATGCGAACTATGAAATTGATCTGTTCCAGAGCCTGCTGAAAGCGACCGCTGAAGCGGTGGGTTGTGCCAACGATGACAACCCGTCTCTGAAAGTGATTGCCGACCATATCCGCTCGTGCAGCTTCCTGATTGCTGATGGCGTGATTCCTTCTAACGAAGGCCGTGGTTATGTGCTGCGTCGTATTATCCGTCGTGCCTGCCGTCACGGTAACAAGCTGGGTGCGAAAGGTTTGTTCTTCCACAAGATTGTGGATGCTCTGGTTGCCGAGATGGGCGAAGCCTTCCCGGAACTGAAAACCCAGCGTGACACGATTGTTCGTCTGCTGAAGTCGGAAGAAGAGCAGTTTGCGAAAACTCTGGAGCAGGGTCTGCGTATTCTGGAGCAGGATCTGGCTGAGCTGAAAGGCAAAGTGATTCCGGGTGATGTGGTATTCAAACTGTATGATACCTACGGTTTCCCGATGGATCTGACCGCCGATATCGCCCGTGAACGGGATCTGGAAATTGACGAAGCTGGTTTTGAAGCGGCAATGGACGCACAGCGTGAACGTGCCCGTGCCGGCAGCAGCTTTGGTCTGGATTACAACAGTCTGATCAAAGTGGATCAGGACACGGTATTTACCGGTTACGAAGCAACTCAGGGCGAAGGCAAAATCATCGCGCTGTTCCGAGACGGCCAGGAAGTCGACCGCCTGAACGCGAGCGAAGAGGGTGTGATCGTACTGGATCAGACACCTTTCTATGCCGAATCCGGTGGTCAGGTAGGCGATTGCGGTACGTTAACGTCCGCTGGCAACCGTTTTGATGTGCGTGATACCCAGAAAGCGTCTAATGCTCACGTTCACCACGGTGTACTGGCGGAAGGCTCTCTGGCGAAAGGCGATAGCGTAAATGCTCAGGTTGAAGTAGACCTGCGTGACCGTACTGCCCGTAACCACTCGGCAACGCACCTGCTGCACGCCGCACTGCGTCAGGTACTGGGTGAGCATGTTCAGCAGAAAGGCTCTCTGGTGGACAGCCAGCGTTTCCGTTTCGACTTCAGCCATTTTGAAGCGATGACCGATGAGCAGATCGCTCAGGCGGAAGCGATTGTTAACGCTCAGATCCGCGCCAATACCCCGGTTCAGACCGAACTGATGGAGCTGGAAGCCGCTAAAGCAAAAGGTGCGATGGCGCTGTTCGGCGAGAAATACGCCGGTGAAGTACGCGTGCTGACTATGGGCGCAGACGATTTCTCCATCGAGCTGTGTGGTGGTATCCACGCTAAGCGCACCGGTGATATCGGCTTTATCCGTATCACTTCTGAAGGTGGTATCGCTTCCGGCGTACGTCGTGTTGAAGCGGTCGCGGGTGCTGAAGCTCTGGCGTACACCCAGGAGCGTGAAGCGCAACTGTCTCAGGCCGCATCTCAGCTGAAAACCAAACCGGAACAGCTGGTTGAGCGTCTGAGTGCGTCTATGGATCGCAGCAAACAGCTGGAAAAAGAGCTGGAGCAGCTGAAAGCCAAGCTGGCGAGTGCTGCGGGTTCTGACCTTGCCGGTCAGGCGGTTGAGATCGGCGATGTGAAACTGCTGGCGATGCACGTTGAAGGTGCTGATGGTAAATCACTGCGTGATTTGATGGATCAGCTTAAGAATAAACTGGGTCGTTGTGCACTGGTTCTTGCGGCCGTGAACGGTGACAAAGTATCCCTGATCGCCGGTGTCAGCAAAGACCTGACCGGACAGATCAAAGCGGGCGAACTGGTTAACCATGTTGCGACTCAGGTCGGCGGCAAAGGTGGCGGTCGTCCTGATATGGCTCAGGCGGGTGGTAGCGATCCTGCTGCTCTGCCTGCAGCACTGGAATCAGTGCAGGCCTGGGTGGAATCCAAACTGGCATAATTTATCCTTGAGATAAGAAATGCGCCCTTCGACCCGAAGGGCGCTTTGCTGTTTACCGGATTTTCATACCGGCCTGGAAAGGCTGAAAAACGAAACAAGCCCGGTCTACCGGGTGAAAACAAACCCTAACGGAACGCTGATAATGGCTCTTTACGTTCAAAAATTTGGTGGCACCTCGGTAGGTTCCATCGAGCGTATCAAGGCCGTAGCTGAAAAGGTGAAAGGTTACCGCGCAGAAGGCCACGACGTAGTTGTGGTTGTTTCTGCAATGAGTGGTGAAACCAATCGCCTGATCGCACTGGCTCATGAAATTAATGAAGACCCGACTCCCCGGGAAATGGATATGCTGGTATCCACCGGTGAGCAGGTTACGATCGCTCTGTTGTCGATGACCCTGAATACGCTGGGTTGCCCTGCGGTATCTTACACAGGTCCTCAGGTGAGCATTACCACCGACAGCTCCCACACAAAAGCCCGTATTAAGCAGATCGATGATCAGAAGATCCGTAACGATCTGAATGAAGGCCGCGTGGTAGTTGTCGCGGGTTTCCAGGGTGCGGATGAAAACGGCAACATTACCACGCTGGGTCGTGGTGGTTCCGATACCACAGGTGTAGCTCTGGCGGCGGCTCTGAAGGCTGACGAGTGCCAGATCTTTACCGATGTTGATGGTGTTTACACCACGGATCCAAGGGTTTGCTCCAAAGCGAAACGTCTGGAAACCATTACGGTTGAAGAGATGCTGGAGCTGGCGAGCCTTGGTTCTAAGGTTCTGCAGATCCGCTCTGTTGAATTTGCCGGTAAATACAATGTTCCCCTGCGGGTTTTGTCCAGTTTTGACGACCAAGGCCCGGGTACTCTGATTGTTGCTGAGGAAGCTGACGCGATGGAAGATCCATTAATCTCAGGTATCGCCTTCACGGCGAATGAAGCCAAACTGACTGTTCTTAATGCGCCGGATGTACCGGGCGTTGCTTCTAAGATTCTGGGGCCGGTTGGTGCTGCGAATATCGAAGTGGATATGATCGTACAGAACGTTGCGCCCGATGGTAAAACCACTGACTTTACCTTCACCGTAAGCCGTGGCGATTACAAGAAAGCCCGTCAGGTGCTGGAAGGTGTGGTTGCTGAGCTGGGCTCTGGTGAGATCTCAGGTGATAACGCCATCGCTAAAGTCTCGCTGGTGGGTGTGGGTATGCGCTCTCACGCTGGTGTTGCTTCTAAAATGTTCCAGGTACTGTCTGACGAAGGCATCAACATCCGTATGGTTTCCACCTCTGAGATCAAGATCTCCGTGGTTATCGACGAGAAGTTTATGGAGCTGGCGGTACGTGCACTGCACACCGCATTTGGTCTGGATAAAGAAGAAGAGTAAGCCTCCTTCTTACCGGACTTATAAAGAAAGCCTGCAGCCTAGCTGTGGGCTTTCTGTTTTTTAGGAGCCTGTTTTGTTCGGTGAATCAATTTTCAGTCATTGATTGATTTCGGCTATAGGTTTTTCCTTTTTGTTCGATAGTTTTAGCCGACAATCTTTTTTGAATCTGCTAACGTAAGATTAAAAGGAAGCAAATTGTGCAATGTGGTCTTTTATTTACAGCAAAAGCTGCTTTAACATAAAGTTATGACAGTTAAGTGTTGAGCTGAAGCTAATTTACCGCATAATATGCGCTCTTTTTACAAGATGGTCTCTACATCCATCTTTTAAAGGCCAGAGTCTAGCCGAGATAAATTCTGGCACCCCGAGGAAATAAGGAGATTCAACCATGTTGATTTTGACCCGTCGTGTTGGCGAAACCCTGATGATTGGTGACGAAGTAACCGTAACGGTTCTGGGCGTTAAAGGTAATCAGGTTCGTATCGGTGTTAATGCACCAAAAGAAGTTGCTGTTCACCGTGAAGAGATCTATCAGCGCATCCAGCGGGAGAAAGAAGACTCTTCAGGAAATGCATAAGACTCTCTGGTAACTATCGGGAAAATAACTAAAATTTTTTCGATACAAGAGTAGACAAGTTAAAAAAACGTGGTATTATTTGCCGCGTGTTTGGAGAGGTGGCCGAGAGGCTGAAGGCGCTCCCCTGCTAAGGGAGTATAGGGTTTGTAGCCCTATCGAGGGTTCGAATCCCTCCTTCTCCGCCACTTTTTTCGGTTAGTTTTAATCGATAACCCGCTCGTAGCTCAGCTGGATAGAGTACCTGGCTACGAACCAGGCGGTCGGAGGTTCGAATCCTCCCGAGCGGGCCATTATTAAATAATGGATAAAAGTGGTAACTCATGTCAGATGATTATAAATTTCTGAATTCACCCGCTCGTAGCTCAGCTGGATAGAGTACCTGGCTACGAACCAGGCGGTCGG
>NZ_CEYNZH010000039.1:0-32743 GCF_982874595.1 Oceanospirillum sp.
AATGCCGTCACATCAGTGCAATAGCGTGTTGCGCTCAGAGTCTGCAACCGCCCTCCATAATCTTCCCTGATAGCTTTACTTTTTTTTGACCAGGAATTGTACTAAATGTTATTCCAATCCTTTTGGCTTCGATTAGTATAGAGGTGTCGGCGGTTCTAATGATATAATCTGAAAATGTTGTACTACTATCTTCAGATACTCTTTCTTCGTACGCTATATCTAAATCCTTCCAATCAAGAACATCCTCAATAATAAGATCAATTAGTTTTTTTCTGGTTTCTGCCTCATTTGCATCATGAAGCATAAGACTAGAGCCTCGCTCTAATAACTCCTTTATAAAATCACTCATTATAAAAACCTAATATTCTAGAAACATTTTAATCATAGCCATGCGAGTTTTGCCGGTTTCAATACACCAACAAAAATTGAGAAAGAGTTTGATTAGAAAGGAAAAAAATCCATCTTCTGATCTGACTGCTTCCCTGCCATACGCCCATGCGTTTATTTGCTCTTAATCTAAGAGCTGCAGGTGACTGTACCGTTAAATGGAGCACTCACCTACTTCCGTAATTCTTTGATTTTTCAGTCTATCCGATCACCTACATTAGCGGAACCAAGCATTAGGTCTAAGCTATATTTTTCCCGCAGGTATTTGATGTGTGGCAGATAGGCCGGTCTGCATTCCCACGTAGAACGTGGGAACGAGTCGAGTCCTGAGCGCCTCCTCCCAACATCGACTTAGCCGCTTTCCCCGTACAAGCCTGACACTCTTTTTAACTGCAGGCGGTACACCTATGTTTTCTCTCTTTAAGTCTGACCCGACCAAGAAACTGAAAAAGGAATGCGCGACCAAGCTGGAGCAGGCGATGCTGGCTCAGCGTAATGGCGATATTAAAAGTTATTCGTTTCTGTCGGAGGAAGCGGAGGCGATCTATAAGCAGATTACGGCGTTGGAGGCGGAGGAATCCAAGTAAGTGCGGGTATGCATTACCACGCAGAGAGGCTGTGAAAGTATTTCGGTTATACTACCCGTCTGAAGTCATCGAACAGGATTGAGACTTTATGACGGGTAAACCCTATCGCAAAACTGAGAACCGGCATCAACTTTCACTCTTTGCTGACCATCTGGATCAGCACATTACTCAGAATAATCCTGTTCGAGCGATTGACGCTTATATCAGCAGCCTAGACTTTCACAAACTCGGCGCAAAAGGCTATCAGGCTTCTGGTTCGCTTCGTGGGCAACCCGCTTATAACCCCGCTGACCTGCTTCGGCTCTATCTCTATGGTTATCTGAACGGTGTCCGCAGTTCCCGTAAGCTGGAGCAGGAATGCCAACGCAATATTGAGATGATGTGGCTGATGCAGCATCAGCGTCCCAGTTATAAAACCATTGCCAACTTCCGTAAAAATCACGCTGAACTGCTGGTTCGCGTGAACCGCGACTTCATCCTGTTATGCCGCAGCCTTGACCTTATCGGTGGTGACATCGTTGCGATTGACGGTAGCTTCTTCCACGGCAATGCCAGCAAACAAAGTATTCAAACTCGTAGCAAGGTCAAAAAGCAGCTGAAGGCGTTGGAAACTCAGATAACGCAGTACCATCAAACACTGGATCAATGCGACTGGGAAGATGATCGGCAGGAACAGGCGACAACCGTATCTATCGAACAACTGCAGGCGAAACAGAACGCCTTAATGCAAACACTGAATGAGCTGGAATGCTCTGACAGTAAACAGATCTCCCGCACTGATCCCGATGCCCGACTGCTCAGCAAGGGTGGCAGTAAAGTCGCTGGGTATAATGTGCAGAGTGTGGTCGATGAACGGCATCATCTTATTATTGCCAGTGAGGTGACTCAGGAGGGTAACGACCAGAAGCAGCTCTACCCGATGGCCAGACAAACGAAGGATCTGCTTGATAAGAAACGGCTGACTGTACTGGCCGATGCCGGTTATTACGAAACGGAAAACCTGCATCAGTGTGAAGAAAACGGTATCACCGCTTACGTCCCAATCCCGAATAAAACAGCCCAACTAAAGCAACAGAAACGCTTTGTGCCAGAGGACTTCGGTTACGACTCGGAGCAGGATAGTTACCGCTGTCCAAACGGAGCCGGCTTAAAACCACAAGGCCAACCGATAGAGAAAAGTGGCAAGCTAAGGCAGCGATATATCAGTCAAAGGAGCGACTGTGATACCTGTCCGATAAGAGCATCATGCTTACCGCCAAGAGGGCAACGAAGAACTCTTTACCGTAGCCAATACCAGCAATCGGCTGATAACCATCGAGCACGAATGGAGGCAGCAGGCGCGGAAAAAATGAAGTTGCGAGCGTCCCTCGTGGAGCATCCGTTCGGGACATTGAAAATGCGTGCCGGGTGGCAGCACTTTTTAGTCCGGGGGCTTAAAAAGGTGAAAGGCGAATGGTCGCTGATGCAGTTGGCGTATAACTTTACCCGCGTTCTGAATATCCTGGGTCTGGATCGCTTCCTGAAGTGTTGCAAGCAACTTCAGGAAGCTCTTTTAGCCTTATTTTTTTATGCAGAGGTTATGACTAATTGACTGCCGAGTATGAAATAATGTCTGCTCCGATTCTATGAAATAAGACTTGGAATGAATACTTTCACAGTCTCGGAGCGTGGGAACGAGTCGTGTATTACCTCCGGAACGAAAAAAAGCCCCGGTCGGTCAACCGGGGCAATATCTCAGGGGTGCACCGCTGTCGGTGCATCGGGAGGTTTCGTGCTGAAACTTAGCTCGGGAAGGCGAAGCTGACGCCTTCACGTACACCGCTGGATGGCCAGCGTTGGGTAATGGTTTTGCGCTTGGTGTAGAAGCGAACACCATCCGGGCCGTAGGCGTGCAGATCGCCGAACAGAGAGCGTTTCCAGCCGCCGAAGCTGTGGTACGCCACCGGTACCGGCAGAGGTACGTTGATACCCACCATGCCCACTTCGATCATGTCGGAGAAGTAACGCGCGGCTTCACCGTCACGGGTGAAGATGCAGGTGCCGTTGCCGTATTCGTGATCGTTGATCAGCTGCATCGCTTCTTCCATGGTGTTAACGCGCACTACCTGCAGCACCGGGCCGAAGATCTCTTCTTTGTAGCTGACCATATCCGGGGTTACGCGGTCGATCAGGGTTGCACCCACAAAGAAGCCGTTGTCGTAACCGGCTACCTGAGGTTCGCGGCCATCAACCACCACGTTTGCGCCATCTTCTTCAGAACTTGAGATATAACCCACCACCTTGTCGCGGTGCGCGGCGGTAATCACAGGGCCAAAGTCGTTGGACTTGTCGGAGAAAGCACCCACTTTCAGCGGCTTCATCGCTTCTTTCAGTTTGCTGACCAGTGCATCTGCCGCCTGATCGCCCACCGCTACCGCGACTGACAACGCCATGCAACGCTCACCGGATGAACCAAAGGCAGCACCCAGCAACTGGTTTACGGCGTTATCCATATCCGCGTCCGGCATAACGATAGCGTGGTTTTTCGCGCCACCCAGCGCCTGACAACGCTTGCCGTTGGCATTGGCAGTTGCGTAGATATATTCCGCAATCGGGGTAGAACCCACAAAGCTGACCGCCTTGATGCGTTTGTCAGTCAGCAGGGTATCCACCGCTTCTTTGTCGCCGTTAACCACGTTCAGTACGCCTTCCGGCAGACCCGCTTCGTGCAGCAGCTGCGCGATATAAAGGGTTGAGGACGGATCACGCTCAGACGGTTTCAGGACAAAGGTGTTACCGCAGGCGATGGCCAGTGGGAACATCCACATAGGCACCATGGCCGGGAAGTTGAACGGGGTAATACCGGCAACCACACCTAAGGGCTGGAACTCGCTCCAGGAGTCGATATTCGGGCCAACGTTTTTGCTGTACTCGCCCTTCAGCAGATCAGGAATACCGCAGGCAAACTCGACGTTTTCGATACCGCGTTGCAGTTCACCCATGGCATCGTGGGAGATTTTGCCATGCTCTTCACCGATCATGGCGCAGATCTTGTCGGCGTTCTCTTCCAGCAGTTGCTTAAAGCGGAACATCACACGGGCACGCTTCAGCGGTGGTGTCTGACGCCATGCAGGGTAAGCTGCCTGCGCTGTAGCAATCGCTTCTTCCACAGTGGCTTTGGATGCCAGACCCACCTGCTTGCTGATCTCACCGGTGGATGGGTTATAAACCGGCTGGCTGCGCTCGGCATCCTGTACGATCTGACCGTTAATCAGGTGGCCAATCGTTTCTGCGTTCTGGATATCAGTTGTCATAAAAAACCTGTGATTCGTTTATCTGAAAATTCGTAAAATCTTTTTCTATCGATACAGCGACGCTATCTAACAACGAGTTAACCGATCTCACGCAGGGACTCGCCCAGCGCATTGATCAGACGGTCGATCTCGTCGGTTTCCACGGTAAATGGCAGACCCAGCTGCAGAGTGTCGCCGCCGTAACGCACATAGAAGCCTTTCTCCCAGCACTTCATCGCCACCTGATACGGGCGCAGCGCAGGTTCTCCCGGAGCCGCTTCCAGAGTCAGCGCACCGGCTAAGCCGTAGTTACGGATATCCGCCACGTAAGGCGAGCCTTTCAGGCTGTGCAGCATCTCTTCAAACTTGGGTGCCATCTGCTTAACGCGGGGGATCAGCTGGTCGTTTTCCAGCACATCCAGCGAGGCAAGACCTGCGGCACAGGCCAGAGGATGCGCGGAATAGGTATAACCGTGCGGCAGTTCCAGCATGTATTCCGGGCCACCGGTTTCCATAAAGAGATCGTAGATCTCCTGCTTGGCGACCACAGCCCCCATCGGCACTACACCGTTGGTCAGCTGTTTCGCCATGGTCATCAGATCCGGTGTGACACCAAACTCTTCAGAACCGGTGTAAGAACCCATACGGCCAAAGCCTGTGATCACCTCATCAAAGATCAGCAATAAGTTGTGCTTGTCGCACAGCTCACGCAGACGCTTCAGGTAACCTTTTGGTGGGGGAATCACACCGGCAGAACCCGCCATAGGCTCAACGATGACACCGGCGATATTGCTGGCATCGTGAATCGCCAGCAGCTCTTCCAGATAATCCGCCAGGTGCGCGCCATCATCCGGCATACCCTGAACAAATTTGTTCTCCGGCAGCATGGTGTGCGGCAGGTGAATGGCATCAATACCCTGACCGTACAGAGCGCGATTGCCACCAATCCCACCAACGCTGATACCGCCAAAGTTAACCCCGTGATAGCCCTTGGAACGGCCGATAAAGCGGGTCTTGGTGGCATGGCCTTTTTTGCGCCAGTAAGCGCGGGCGATCTTAAGGGCAGTCTCTACCGACTCAGAACCGGAACCGGTAAAGAACACACGATTCAGACCTTCCGGCATCAGCTCGGTGATGCGGTGCGCCAGCTGGAAGGATTTCGGCTGACCAAACTGAAACGCCGGTGAGTAATCCAGTTCTGTCGCTTGTTTAGCAATCGCTTCAGCGATCTCAGGGCGACCGTGGCCTGCGCCGCAGGTCCAGAGACCGGATAACGCATCAAAAATCTGTCGGCCGTCAGCGTCCGTGTAGTAGTTGCCCTTGGCGGCGACCAGAAGACGGGGATCCTTTTTGAACTCGCGGTTGCCGGTGAATGGCATCCAGTGAGCATCCAGTTGCGCCTGATTCAGGCCGCAAGCCGCAAGACGTTGCTCTTTATTCATACGCTGACCGCTCTCGTTGGAAGGCATGTCACACCTCAATTGAAATTATTGTTTAAAGCTCAGGGCCTATTAACGGGTTGAGTCTCCGGCGCTCCCTTTAGCCTTAATAAAGGCCGCCAGGGGTCACACCGGAGGGTAGAACGCGTAACACCTTGATCGGGTATCCATTATCAGCGCTTTTTTAGGTTATTAAATCCAAACGTATTTACTATGAGATAACTATTTAGTTAACTAAAAAGAGAACACCCAAAACAGACAACCCAAGCAGCTAACCAGCAAACCCTCGCCAACCGGAGCCATCGCCATGTCGCAAAAAGATAATTTTCTGCCCCGTCAACTGGGGGATGCCCATATCCGCCTGCTGCGCATCTTTAAGGTAGTGGTGGAATCCGGTGGTTTTGCCGCGGCTGAGGTGCAGCTCAATATCAGCCGACCGGCGATCAGTCAGGCAGTGACAGAGCTGGAAGGGCTGATCAACGCCCGGCTTTGCCATCGCGGGCGTTCCGGTTTTTCGGTCACCGAGGAAGGTGAGATCGTCTATCAGGCCACCCTGCAGCTGTTAGCCGGGTTGGAGGATTTCCGCAGTCAGATCAACGCCATCAATCGGGATCTGAAAGGTGAGCTGAATATCGGCATTACCGACAATATGGTGACGGTGCCCCAGATGCGGATTACACGGGCGCTGGCTGCGCTAAAGGATCGGGGGCCGGAGGTGGTGATCAATATCCGTATGATTCCACCGAATGATATTGAAAGCGCGGTACTGGATGGCAGCCTGCATATCGGTGTTGTGCCGGATCTTCGGGCGCTGCCAGGTATCGATTACCAGCCGCTATATGAGGAGCAATCCCTGCTCTATTGCAGCCATCAGCACCCGCTCTATCAGGCCGATGACCGGGAGCTGACCGACAGCAAACTGGCAGAATTTGATGCGGTACTGCCCGCCTACGCCCAGCCCGCCCAGATCAAAAAACAGCAGATGCTGCTGAAAGCCGGTGCCAGCTCGACGGATCGTGAAGGTATCGCGTTTCTGATTCTCAGCGGTCGCTTTATCGGTTTTCTGCCCACCCACTACGCCCAGCGCTGGGTGACGGAAGGCCGCCTGCGTCCGTTGCAACCGGAGCAGCGCCACTTCCATACCCACTACAGCGCCATCACCCGTAAAGGCGCACGACCGAATCAGATTCTTTCTGCCTATCTGGAAGAGCTGGCGAAAACAGCGGATGAGGAAACGGTCTGATTCCTTGTCCTTTCCCTAATCAGTCAATCCCATAGCAATCGATCCTATAGCAATCGATCCAAAAGGCGCCTATCTCATACCTATCCGGTGATATAGCCGGAGAGAGTCGGACAGCGCACACTTGACGGCAGGATAGAACACAACGCAAAATCCGAATAATTATTCGCATCTGATTATTTGAAAGACACCCGTTAAGACGCCATAAAAATAACGTCAGGAAAAGCAGGATATCAAAATGACTTCACAGCAAGCTGTCGTAACCGATTTCAACTGGCAGGAGATGGCATCCACTATCGCCATGCCAAACTACGCCATCATCAACGGCGAGAACGTGAGCGCACGCTCCGGTAAAACCCAGCCGGTGGTCAACCCGGCAACTGCTGAAACCATTGCCGAAGTCGCAGATTGCGGCCCGGAAGATGCCGATATTGCCGTAAAAATCGCCCGTGATGTCTTTGAATCCGGCGTCTGGTCAAAAATGGCACCGGGCGACCGTAAGCGCGTGTTGCTGCGCTGGGCAGATCTGATCGAAGCCAACCTGCCGGAAATCGCTCTGCTGGAAAGCCTGAGTGCCGGCAAACCGATCAATGACTGCTTCAATATCGATGTTCCCAGCTGCCTGACGACACTGCGCTGGACGGCTGAAGCCACCGACAAAGTTTATGAAGAGATCGCGCCAACCGGGCATGACAGCCTGGCTCTGGTTCAGCGTTTACCACTGGGCGTGATTGCGGCCATTGTACCGTGGAACTTCCCGCTTTCTACGACGGCATGGAAGCTGGCTCCTTCGTTGGCGACCGGTAACTCTGTGATCCTGAAACCGGATCCGAAAACACCATTCACTGCGCTTAAAATTGCAGAACTTGCCCATCAGGCCGGCCTGCCCGCCGGTGTTCTGCAGGTGCTACCGGGTGATGGCATTAATCTGGGTAAGCACCTTTCTTTGCATCCTGATATCGACGGCCAGACCTTCACCGGCTCTACCGGTGTGGGCAAACTGCTGATGCAGTATTCCGGTCAGTCCAACCTGAAGCGCACCTTCCTGGAACTGGGCGGTAAAAGCGCCAATATCGTGTTTGCCGATGCCAATCTGGAAAAAGCCGCTGATGCCGCGGTATTGGGCGGCTTCTACAACTCCGGTCAGACCTGTACAGCAGGTACCCGCCTGCTGGTTCAGGATGAGATCTACGATGAGTTTCTGGCGATGGTGCTGGAACGGGCGAAAAACTGGTGCCCGGATAATCCACTGAGCCCATCAACCAACATGGGCCCTGTGGTGGATCAGCGTCAGCTGGATACCATTCAGGGTTATGTACAGAAAGGGATCGAAGAAGGTGCCAAACTGGTTTACGGCGGTAAGGTGATGGAGCATCCGCTGGGCGGCTTCTTCCATGAGCCGACCATCTTCGCAGAAGTCGACAACAAGATGACCATCGCACAGGAAGAGATCTTCGGCCCTGTCGTTTCCGTCATCCGCTTTAAAGATGCGGCAGATGCCGTACGCATCGCCAATGACTCCCCTTACGGTCTGGCGGGTGCGGTCTGGAGCCTGAATATCAATACCGCGCACAAGGTAGCTGCAGCTGTTCGTACCGGCACCATGGGCGTAAACAACTACTTCGGTGGTGATATCACAGTTCCGTTTGGTGGCTTTAAAGAGTCCGGCAATGGCCGCGATAAGTCTCTGCACGCCATGGACGATTACACCGAACTGAAAACCACCTGGATTGAGTTTGAGTAAGCGGTAGCCTGACAAGCTGTAACAGCCTCTAAGCAAAAGCCCCGTTATTCAGTGCGAATAACGGGGCTTCTTTTTTCTAAGCTGTAAATACCTGTCAGACACCACAACCACCGCCGGAACAGCCACCCCCGGTCATACAAGGCGGTGACGTTGGATTCTTCAGCGCTGAGTTCTTTACGACACCCGCAGCAGTCAGTAACTTAGTCACCGGCGTTTGCGGATCAAGATCACCCAACTCAAGACCACCTACTTCGCACAGCTGTTCCCAGGTCTCAACGGTTTGCGCCATCGGGTGACGCACTTCATACACTTCGCCATTGGCTTCACAACGGTAATCGTAGGTGGGCATGGTAATTCAATCCTTCTCTGGCAAACCGGCTTATCAACACAAGCTACAAGGTTATTTGATGATCGTTAGATAGGGGCTTTTAGGCCACTTTCAAGCGCAGGCTTTTAATCTCTATGCCTGATTTTCCGGCCAGACCTCGCCCAGAAACCGCTCCAGCTGCTCGATAATTTTCACAATTCGCGGCAGATGGCGCTGGCGTTTGTGGGCCACCAGATAAAGCTCCCCCTTGCCGTAAGCACTGAGATCAATGGGAAGTGCCGTAAGCCCGCTGACAATATCATTACGGTCAAAGCCCTCCGGCAGCACCATAGCGCCAACTCCGGCGCAACAGGCCGCCAGCTGCACGTTGTAATCGTTGGAGGTAAAAGCGGGTTTAAAATCAGGGATCACACGTTTCAGCACCTGATTCACCTGCAGATAATCGTACTTTTCCGGCCAGCAGATCCATTTCAGTTGCCGAATATCCCAATCATCATCTTTTTTCTTCGGTAAGTGCTTTTCAGAAACATAAACCCGCATATCCCCCTTAAAAGAGGAGAGACAGATGAGATCATCATCCTGCGGATATTGGGTTCTTAAGGAGATATCCGCCTCACCCCGGGCAAGATTCAGGGTGCTGATATCACTCAGCACCTCCAGCTGAATATCGGGATAGATTTTGGCAAGTTCTGCCGCAAAGGGCGTTAACAGGGCAAAAGCGATGGCGGGTGGTGCGGTAATACGCACGCAGCCGCTGATGGTCTGTGGTGACTGCACCTCGGTCATCACCTCTGCCGACCATTGCGCCATCTGCTGCGCTGCGGGCAGCAGCTTATTGCCCAGCGGGGTCAGCTCACAGCCCTGACTCTGGCGGATAAACAGCGGCTGGCCAAGCTGCTCTTCCAGCTCGGCGATGCGGCGGCTCAGGGTTGGCTGCCCCAATTTTAATTCACGGGCGGCGGCGCTGAAGCTGCCGGTCTCTGCCACCGTCAGAAAGAGTTTCAGATCCTGCCAGTTCAGGTCTTTGTTCATGCTCGATCCCGCCCTCACACATACGCAGCAGCACCTATTCAAAAACGGATGCCACCATCATTTTTTAGCCGATTTACTTCAAATAAAGAATAGCCAAACTATAACACAGGAAATTTGCTCAACGAGGAAACAGCATGTCATCCACATCCGGTATCAACTCCAGCCCATCCGCTCGTTCATCACAAGGTCAAAAACGCTCACTCAAAAAGAGGCTTCTGATCGCTCTTGCCGTTCTGGCAGCGCTTATCATGGCATTGGCTATCTGGCTGAGTCAGGCGGTAGCAACTCATCATCCCTATGAAGCGTCAGCATTGGGCAAAACCATCAGCCAGCAAACGCTGGATCAGTTGCTGGATGCTGATTCAGAAACCAGCAGCAGCCCCATCACAGTCAAACTGGATACGCTGGTCAGTGCCGACTGGCGGGTGCCGTTAAGTGGTTTACTCAACCTGAATCATCCGAAGGCAAAAGCAGCGGAGCTTGAAGATCATGAGGAGGCAATTCAGGTCTATGCCTTTCATCTGCAGCACCCGAAATACGGGGATTTTCTGATCGATACCGGTGTGTCAGCCCGTTTCGCACAGAACCCAAGGTCGGTCGGTGTGCCCGGCTGGCTGGAACCCCAACTGGGTATCGAAAAGCTGAAGCTGCGCCGTTCTACCGAGCAGTTTCTTGAGGAATTGCAACGACCGCTGAAGGGTGTGTTTCTGACCCACCTGCATCTGGATCATATCAGCGGCTTACCGGCGATTCCGACCGAAGTGCCCCTCTATACCGGCAAGGGCGAAGCTGCAGAGCAGTATTTCCTTTACGCCGCCACCAATGGCACAACGGATACGCTACTGGACCAGCGTCCGGCATTAAGAGAGTGGCAAGGCAAAATTCTGGATATCTTTGGTGACGGCAGCGCTTTTGCCCTGCACACACCGGGGCATACCGCAGGCTCTACCGCGTACCTGATTCGATCTGAATCCAATTGGCGACTGCTGACCGGTGACACCTGCCACACCACCTGGGGCTGGCGGCACAATGTAGAACCGGGCCAGTTCTCCAGCGATCAGGCCGCCAACCGTGAGAGCCTTGAATGGCTGCAACAACTGGTGAAACGCCATCCGCAGATTACAGTTCAGGTGGGGCACCAGCCGTTTTAATGATCACCTGTTTTAGTGAACACCTGTTTTAGTGAACACCTGTTCTAGTTCTCAGCGCTGGTCATTAAAAAAACGAGCCTAAGACAGTCGGCCTGCTTTAAAGGCCGACTCGATACTGTAAGCCGCAATCACCTTATGAAAGGGTTTAATCACCTGCATATAAGCGCGCCCTATACCGGTATACAGATTCACACGGGTACTCAGGGTGTACAGACCCTCTTCATGGTTCTGCAGCGATATCCAAACCGCCATATGCCGCTCTTCAGAGCCAACAATCACCTCATCTGCTGTGGCTTTGAGGATGGTCATAGCACCGGCTTTAGCGCCCTCTTTTATTTTATCGGCGGTAATGGTCATGCCTTCCGGACTGGTTTCGAAACCGAACAACCCCACCAGTTTATTACGCAGGCTAATCATAAAACGCACCGGCTTCGGCAGGTGCCCGAAGATCGCCAGATACACACTGCGGGCATCCTGACTCTGATCCTTCAGCTGAAAGGCAAAAGCATCCTGATAGCCTTTTCCTTTCGCCATTCCGTGCAGGCTGCAGTTTTCCGGCAGCGGACAAACCACTGCTTTACCTTGTGGCATAGGCTGACGGTTTATCGCATCTTTGGTCGTATTTTCCATGGTTATTTCTCCCTATTAACTTGCTCAGGCTAAGTGACTGTTATGGCTAAGAACGGCTCAGGTTAAAAACGGCTCAGGACAAGCCACTCCAACCTTCAATCATCTCTGCCATCAGATCATCCATCTGCCGCCACTGGCTGCGGCTGACCTGATCCCCCGCCTGCACACAGCCGACCAACGTCCAGTAGAGAATACCCGCTAGCAGACCTACCTTGTCCTGTTTTGATTTCGGCAGCAGCAAGGCGCATTGACCGGCCAGATAATCCAATCGAATCTGATCCGCCTCCTGTACCGCCGCTTTTGCCTGCTCATCCTGCCATGCCCAGTGGCGCACGGCGCTTTCAACCGCCAACGCCTCATCATCAATCAGATCCTGCAAACGGTTACGGCGCTGCTGCCACTCCGGAAGGTTCTGCACCTTATCGATCAGCTGCTGGCTGTAATGCTCGCGCCAGTAGCTTAAAAGCTCGGTCAGAAAGACGTCACGATTCTTAAAATGATGGTAAAAAGAGCCTTTAGTTGCCCCCGCCCGCTGACACAGGGGATCAATCTTCACCTGCGCCACACCGGCTTCTACCAGCAGTTCCAACCCCAGCGCCAGCCAGTCATCTTTCAGCATTTTCATAGTATTGAAGTCTCTTGCTTCAGCTTTAATTCAGCTGTCTTGCCACCATAAGCCACCAGCAACCCAAGGGGCATAAAGAACCAGGCTCCGGATTGAGGCAGTACAAAAGCGACAACACAACCTGCGGCCAAAAGCGCATATCCTAACCATTGAGGTAATGTTCCGATTAGATTCAGCCACTGCTGCATCAGTACACCCAGCACCCACCAGAAAATCCCCAGCATTAAAAACCAGAGTATAGAGCTACGGGCAAAGTCGATCTGTCCATCCTGCTCGACGGTGTTCCAGAAGCCAGCTTCTGCCATGCCCTGCAGTACCTCCCATCCCAACACGACACCCAGTAGGTTATGAAGGGTTGCGATAATAATGAGTAGCCAACCTGAATTTCGGTACCACATAAAAACTCCTTTTTGCCTATCACTGTTATTAGGCCATGATCGAATAAAACCAAAAACATACCATACGGTATAGTATGTTTTGAGCTTTGACCAGAATTTGTTGAATGATCAGCCAGTAAACGTTGAACCAGAGTTTCTTATACGGACAAAAAAGCCCGGTCAGGCATCTGCCTGTCCGGGCTTTCGGGTATCCGCAATTACCGGGCGGATCAGAAAAACGTCAGCGGATCATCAGCCTTCGCTTTCTTCATAAATTGCATAGAACTTTTTCGCGTGACCGATGGTTTCCCAGCTGCCTTTATAGCCCGCCGGAATCACAAAGGCGTCACCGGCACTCAGAATCTCCTGATGGCCTTCGGCATCGGTCAGGATGGCACGGCCTGAGATCAGGTAGCAGAACTCATCTTCGGTATAGTTCAGGTTCCACTTGCCTTCGGTTGACGACCAGACGCCGCAAAAGAAGTTTTCTTTGCTGTTGGTGAAGAGGTTTTCCACGCTCTCCATCGGCTTACCGGAGATCACACGATCCAGACTGATCGGCGTGTCTGCGCCTTCAGCACCGGTGTGCTCGCTACGGATTCGCTGTAATTTTTGGATCTGTGTCGGATCTTTTTGTACTTGTGTCATCTGTCGCTCACTTATTGCAGTCGTTTAAATTGGATTACACGACAGCAAAGAGGCCGCAAACAGCATCACTTAAAACGATTTCGGTCAGACCCGGATCAGGCATCCGGGTCAGGCAGATAACCCTGCAACAGATTGCTCAGCATGGATTCCAGATCCGCCAGGGTACGCTTGGCGCGATCCCCTTTCTGGTTAACCACCACCAGAAAGACGCTGTGCGTCACTTCCAGATAAAGACGCCCCAGACGCTCCCGTTCACGGATATGGCGATTAACGCCCATACGCTGAAACACCTCGGCCATACGGCTGATCTCCAGCTCATCATGGCGCTCATCCAGTTCCCGCAGTTCCGGCACCGAGAACATCGCCTGCACTAGGGTCAGAATCGCTTTCTGACGACGGTAAACACCCAGCTTTATTTTGAGCATCTTGGGCAGCAATTCTGACAAGGGCAGGGTTTCCACCGGCCAGCTGGCGATCTCATCCAGTGCCGCTTCAACCTGCTCCAGCCAGCGAGTACCCATAGCGTGCAGAATGGCGTGCTTATTCGGGAAATAGTGATACAGGGACCCCACCGAAATACCCACCGCCTTAGCGATCAGAATGGTGTTCAGATCATCCAGTCCCACCTCTTCCAGCAGTTCACCGGTGGCATCGATGATCTGACGGGAGCGTTGCTTGGATCGGTCCTGAACCGGGGCATTACGTGGCGCCAGACTCTGGGCCTGCTTCTTGCGGCGCACCGCCTGAGAAACGGCCTGCGCTTTAGAGTCTGCCTTCGTATCCTTCATCGAATAAGTTCACCTGTTCTGCCTGTGCGTTAGCTTAAGCTATGGGTTTCTGCGGTGATGGGTCACCGGGGAAACGTCAATTCTGATCAGGGCGCATTATACGGATGCGCCCCGGTTTGCCTAGCATCTCTTTGCTGTTCAACCCAAGGCTTAGCTCTGTTTTAAATCGTTCAAAGTGGTTCTGTTTGCCTGATCCCCTCGTTGCGTGTCGTTAAATTCATTGGGTTGTGCCGGTTTGTTTTTAACCGGCTTCGGCCTTAGCGCCCCAGGCGATCCCGCAGGGAATAAAACAGCATACCGGCGACCAGTCCCGGCCAGCGCAGCAGGGTGCCGCCGGGGAAGGTCGGTGTTGGTACTTTCGAGAAAAGATCAAAACGCTCGGCACTGCCACTGATCGCCTCGGCCATAAGCTTGCCGCCCAGAGTGGCCAGCGCCACACCATGACCGGAATAGCCCTGTGCCACGTAGATCACCTCATCGATACGCTCAAAGTGCGGCATACGGTTCAGGGTGATCGCCAGCGTGCCGCCCCAACCGTAATCGATCTTCACATCCTTCAGCTCCGGGTAATACTCCAGCATATAAGGGCGGACAAAACTGCCGATATCTTTCGGGAATTTTGACGAGTAATTTTCACCGCCACCCCACAGCAGACGGTTATCACCGGACAGCTTGAAGTAGTTGATCACAAAGCGGGAGTCCGCCACGGCAACATCGTCACGGTTGATGCGACGGCAGGTGGCTTCATCCAACGGCTCGGTCGCCAGAATAAAGTTATTGATGGGCATAATCTTGCCCGCGATGCGCGGCTCCAGCTTGCCCAGATAACCGTTACAGGCCAGCAGCACATATTTAGCTTTTACCGAGCCCCGCTCACCAAACACCTCGACGCCTTTACCGGCGGGTGTCTGACGACGTTCATAATGGCTGACACGACTGTTCTCAAAGAACTGAACACCGGCTTTTTCTGCTGCAGCGGCAAGGCCCAGTGCGTAATTAAGAGGATGCAGGTGCGCGCCTTCCGTCCAGTATTCACCGGCACCGAAGCGCTTACAGCCCAACATATTGGAAACCTCTTCCGGCTCCACATACTTGAGGGCATCGTAGTTCAGTACCTTATTTTTGTACTCAACCGTCTCTTTGATATGGGCGTTATGGGAAGGCTTGGCGGCAACATGGAGCACGCCCTGCTTCAGGTCGCAGTCGATCTCATGTTTGGCCACCAGATCTTTTACCAGATCCACCGATTCCAGTGACATCTGCCAGAGCATATCCGCACCGGCTTTGCCGACCTTCTTCTCCAGATCCTCATGGCCCATATTATGGCCCTGACAAACCTGGCCACCGTTACGTCCGGACGCACCCCAGCCGATACGCTCCGCTTCCAGCACAGCAACCTGATAACCCTGCTCCGCAAGATGTAGTGCAGCCGACAGACCAGTAAAACCGGCCCCCACGATACAGATATCAGTCTGCACCTCGCCCTCAAGGGCTGGATAATCCGGCTTGGGGTTCGCGCTGTCAGCGTAATAAGAGGGTGTGTAACCCTGTGTCATATTGAAATCTCCAAATACAGCCCCTGTGGCTTTAGGCTGAAGCGATAGCTTGTTTCCCCCGCGTTTATTTCTTCGCGGTAACGTTTATTTCTTCGCGGTAAGCACCCTTATGTTTATTCCAGTCTGCTCCATAAGTGTGCAGAAAAACCGACTGTAAACTTATTACGCGCTAAAACAGTTCAGTCCAAAAAAGTCCGACAGGGGTAACAAACCCCACAACAAACCGAATAATACTTCTAATAATTTATCGAAACAAGCACGGTTTATAGGGGTTCACAGAGATTAGAACAGATTATTTTTTATTTTATGGAAAACTTTCTGTTGCTTTAGATTTTTATTTCACCTAGCCTTTAAACCGAAACATAATTCGGTTTATCGGTATCGGTTAGTCAACAACCAAACAGGCCACACAACACCTGATGACTGGCGCCTCAATTATTAAGACGCCAGCACCAAACCGATAAAACCTTCTGTTTCTGATCTGCCGGTGCTCAAAAGCACCGACGGAGAGGCACAATAAGAATCACAAGCGACTAATAAAAGCTGCAGACAGCACTCCACAGCTTGGCTATAACAGACCAAGCTGTTAATCAGCAATCTGCTACCTAAAAAAATGTGAAGGTGAGTTATGGAAGCCGTAGCCAGGTTTCTCAAAGAGAACGCAATCTCAGAAGTTGAATCCACCCTACCGGACATGACCGGTAATGCCCGGGGTAAGTTTTACCCGCCCCAGAAATTCCTCGATGAAAACGGAGGGCGCATCCCGGAGACCCTGCTGGTGCAGACCGTTACCGGTGACTGGGCTGCAAACCACTTTGATATTGTCGATGCAGCCGACAAAGATATGCTGCTCAAACCGGACCCGGATACGTTGCGTGTCGTGCCCTGGGCCAATGAGCCAACAGCGCAAGTGATCAACGACTGCTACACCTTTGATGGTGAGCTGCACCCGCTTTCCAGCCGCTCGATTCTGCGAAAAGTATTGGCTCTGTTTGAAAAAGAGGGACTCAAGCCGGTTATTGCGCCGGAGGTTGAGTTTTATCTGGTACAGAAAAATATCGATCCCGATTACCATCTTAAGCCTGCCATTGGCCGCTCCGGTCGCCGTGAAACGGCCCGGCAGTCCTACAGCATTGACGCGGTGAACGAGTTTGACCCCCTGATTGATACTCTTTACGACTACTGCGAGGCTCAGGGGCTGGATGTTGACACCCTGATCCACGAAACCGGTGCCGCTCAGATGGAGATTAACTTCCTCCATGGCGACCCGCTCAAGCTGGCCGATCAGGTTTTTGTCTTTAAACGTACTCTGCGTGAAGCGGCCATGAAGCATGGGGCCTATGCCACCTTTATGGCGAAACCGATGGAAGAAGAACCCGGCAGCTCTATGCACATTCACCAGAGCCTGATCGACATTAAAACCGGTGAAAACATCTTTGCCGGTAAAGATGGTGAGAAGTTCAGCCAGACCTTCTACCACTACCTGGGCGGCCTGCAGAAATACACGCCAAATGCGATCAGCTTTTTCGCACCAAATGTGAACTCCTATCGACGCTTCACACCGGACATGTCTGCCCCGGTAAACACGAAATGGGGTATCGACAACCGCACCACAGGTCTGCGCGCACCGGAAGCGCCACCGGCAGCAACCCGGATTGAGAACCGCTTCCCCGGTGCCGACTGCAACCCCTATCTGGCCATCGCTGCAAGCCTTGCCTGTGGTTATCTGGGTATGAAGCAGAAGCTGCAACCGACCAAGCCGACCACTGATGCCGCTGCCGAAGAGGGAGATCAGGTCGAAGTCGCCCGGACTCTGGAAGAGGGACTGCGCCTGCTGGAAAATTGCCCCGAACTGCGGGAAATTTTCGGCTTCCAGTTTGTCGATGCCTTTATCGGTGTAAAACGCGCTGAGTTTGAAACCTTTAACAAGGTGATCAGCTCCTGGGAACGTGAGTACCTGCTACTGACGGTTTAAACCCAAAACCTCCCATCTGAAGCCTGATCACCATCGGGCTTCAGACATTAGTTAACGGTTATCAAGCACCAGATCAATAAAAACAAAAGATTAAGGGATTAAAGCCTTTTCAGAGTCTTTTAAAACTGAAAAAATCCCCTTGTGGCGGGCTTTATCCCGATACCGTTCCTTTAGGGGAAAATGCGACCTAAGCCTTTGTTTCTGAATAAGTAAAATTCAGCTCCAGCAAAGCGCCCTAACGCTAAAAATGACAGAAAAAACAGGAAAGGAAAGCTGATGAAAAAAACGATAATGCCCCGTCTCAAGCTGACCCTCTCAGCCCTGACTCTGGCCTTTACCGCTGCGACGGCACAGGCAGAAGAAGTGCTGAATTTCTATAACTGGTCGGACTATATCGCCGAAGACACCATCGCCAAGTTTGAAAAAGAAACCGGCATCAAGGTGAACTACGACGTTTACGACAGCAACGAAATTCTGGAAGCCAAACTTCTGGCCGGTAACTCAGGTTACGATCTGGTGGTTCCGAGCTCTCACTTCATGGAACTGCAGATCAAGGCCGGCATCTTTATGAAGCTCAACAAAGATGAGCTGCCTAATCTGAAGCACCTTGATCCATCTCTGATGAAGACCCTGAGCAAAAAAGACCCGAACAACCAGTACGGCATACCTTATCTGTGGGGCACCACAGGGATCGGTTACAACCCGGAAATGGTTAAGAAAGCGCTGGGTGAAGATGCACCGGTCAACAGCTGGGATCTGGTCTTCAAACCGGAAAACATCAAGAAACTACAGGACTGTGGTGTCACCTTCCTGGATTCTGCCGACGAAATGATCCCTTTTGCCCTGAACTATCTGGGTAAAAACCCAACCAGCAGCAAGCGCAGCGACTACAAAATGACCGCACCAGCCGCAAAACTGCTGACTTCCGTTCGTCCATACGTGAAACAGTTCACCTCGTCTCAGTACGTAAACGATCTGGCTAACGGCGACAGCTGTGTGGCGGTGGGTTATTCCGGTGATGTCTTCCAGGCAGCAGCCCGTGCAGAAGAAGCCGGTAACGGTGTAGAAGTGCTGTACACCATCCCGAAAGAAGGTACCGAGATCTGGTTCGATATGCTGCTGATTCCGGCTGATTCCCCTAACGCTGAGAACGCGCACAAGTTCATCAACTTCCTGCTGCGTCCTGAGATCATCGCCGAGATCACGGACTACGTTTGGTACGCAAACCCCAACAAAGACGCAACAGCGTTGGTTGATCCTGAGATTGTAGGCGATGCAGCCATCTATCCGGATGATGAAACCAAAGCCAAACTGTATATGACTGACAAACCGTCTATGTCGGTACTGAAAGTGCGCAACCGTCTGTGGACCGATATCAAAACCGGCCGCTAATCACACGAGCTTAAATAAAACACCCCCTTTTACTGATGAGAGTAAAAGGGGGTTCTCTGTTCCTTGCCAATAGATATGAGCGCTGACCAAAACATGCTTGGTTCCCCTCCGATAAAAGATAAAAGATAAAAGATAAAAACGAAGTTTTGCTTGACGAAAGCAAATCCCGAGCGTTTTTTGTATTCCTGCCAGAAAAAAAGAGAGCCTCCAAGAGGCTCAAAAACAAGTAAAAGTGCTGAACATCTTTTCCGCGAATCTATTCAGGTTCAGCAGGCACTTCCAACCCTTCTACTTCGCAGATACGGCGCACAACCAAATCAAAGAGTTGCTTCGGCTGGAACTTGGACAGGAAGTCATCGCAACCCACCTTCTGCACCATCGCTTTATTGAAGCTACCGCTCAGCGAGGTGTGTAAAGTGATAAAAAGACCTTTAAGACGCGGGTCCTCACGAATTTCCCGGGTCAGACGATAACCATCCATCTCCGGCATCTCTGCATCGGTAATCAGCATCAGCAGTTTACTGGGAACATCATCACCGGCATCGGCCATGGCACGAAGCTTATCAAGCCCTTCACGACCATCACGGGCTTCGTGAATGGTAATCCCCAAATGACTCAACGTCTCTTTAACCTGGGCACGGGCAGTGGATGAGTCATCAACCATCAACACTTCCATTTTGCTGGCAGCCTGACGGATCTGATCATCCAGGTTCTCAGTGTCAACACTGATCAGATAAGGAGAAATCTCGGCAAGAACTTTCTCAACATCAATAATCTCAACAATCTTCTCATCAACGCGAGTGATGGCAGTCAGGTAGTGAGAGCGACCGGTTGTACGCGGCGGTGGCATAATCTCATCCCAATTCATGTTGATGATGCGGTCTACGCCACCGACCAGAAAAGCCTGAATGGAGTTGTTATACTCGGTCACAATCAAACTGCTTTCTTCTGTCGGTTGCAGCGCAGGCATACCGATCGCCTGACTAAGATTGATCACTGTCACCGTCTGGCCACGCAGGTGAGTAACACCAACCACATAAGGATGATGATGAGGCAGATTGGACAGCGCAGGTAAACGCATCACTTCCTGAATTTTGAACACGTTAATGGCAAACAACTGCCCCGTGAGCAAACGGAACATCAACAGCTCTAATCGGTTTTCACCGACCAACTGTGTACGGGAATCTACGCTAGCTAATACCCCTGCCATGGGCTACTCCAATGTTGTGGTCTGAGATTAAAGGCGATCATTGCCGGATTTCTTCCTTTCGAAAGTCAATAGTAGTTAAATTCGAACCTTATTTCTATCAGGATTCAGGAAACAAATGAGTGATCGTAAACAAAATCCACTGCTTAAGGCCCCTTCACCTCTGATCGACATCGGGGTCAACCTGACCAATGACCGTTTTCACGGCCGACACGAAGAAATTATAGAACAATCTCTTGAAGCCAATGTAGCAATTCAGATTGTGACCGGTACCTCTTTATCCTCCTCCGAAGCCGCGCTGAAGCTTTGCGAGCAGTTTCCCGATCAGCTGCGCTTTACCGCTGGGATCCATCCCCATGATGCCTCTGAGTTTGATAACAAAACGGCGGGCTATCTGAAAGATCTGATGCAAAGCCCCTATTGCGTTGCCGCCGGGGAAACCGGACTGGATTTCAATCGTAATTTCTCGACGCCGCAGGAGCAGGAACTCGCCTTTGAAGCCCAGCTGGAGCTGGCCATCGAACATCAGAAGCCTCTCTTTATGCATGAACGGGATGCCTTTGAGCGCCAGCATCAGATTCTGAAGAGTTACCGGGACAATATCACTGATGGCGTTATTCACTGCTTTACCGGCAGCCAGAAAGCCCTGTTCGGCTATCTCGATCTGGATCTTTATATCGGCATTACCGGCTGGGTATGCGACGAGCGACGGGGCACCGGGTTACAGGCACTGGTTCATAATATTCCGGCTGACCGCCTGATGATCGAGACCGACGCCCCTTACCTGCTGCCACGCAATATGGACAAGAAGCCGAAAGACCGGACGAACCGTCCCGCCTACCTGCCCTGGGTTCTGAAAGAGATGAGTCAGCATACCGGCCTTTCCGAGCTGGATCTTGCCCATAAAACCAGTGACAATGCGCGACGTTTTTTCCGTTTACCCGAAAGTTTCGGTCCGGCCAACGAGGTAGAAAATGACCCAGTTTCCGATTTTTATCGACTTTGAATGCTCAAGCCCCGATGAAGATGGTTTTCCAATCGCTGTTTGCTGGTCAACACCGGACGGCCAGGTAAAAAGCACCCTGATCACGCCGGAGGACGACTGGCTTGATAGTCAGAGCCACCAGTTTGATGATGCCGGTATCGATATTGATGACCTGATGCTGCATGGTGTCAGCGCACTGGAAGTGATTCGGGAGATTCAGGGCGACATCGATACCGATGTGGTTTATGTCGATGGTGCCGGTGAAGATGAGCACTGGCTGGACATGATGCTGGACAGCTACGGCATGAATACGCAGTTTGCCTTTGAACCCGCCGCCAGCCTGTATGATGTCGGTTATGAACACTGGCAGGATCTGCGCAATGAGTGGATGGCCGAGCGCGGCATGGATCCTTATCAGTCGGAAGCTAATGTGCTGTCCATGCTGTTTGTCCATCAGACACTGACAGAAGGTGACGCGTAAGCTCCCTGAGAGCTTATCCAATCAGAAAGATCGCACACAGTAAAAAGCCGGAGTCTCTGCTCCGGCTTTTTGTATTCAGGGGATGGCGATTCAGATAACCCGATCAGGGCTTCTCATTACGGGATGCGATAATGGAACGGCTCAGCAAAATCACAGGAATAATACCCACCAGCACGATCACCAAAGCCGACAGCGCAGACTCTTCCAGCAGCTCATCGGAGGCGAACTGATAGACATGGGTCGCCAGAGTATCGAAGTTAAAGGGACGCAGAACCAGTGTTGCCGGTAGCTCCTTCATGCAGTCCACAAACACCACCAGAGCCGCCGTCAGTACACCGGGCTTAATCATAGGCACGTGTACTTTCCAGAGAATTTGCAGCGTGTTGTAGCCCAAAGAACGCGCCGCCATATCCATGCTTGGCGTCACCTTATCCAGACTGGATTCGATGCTACCGGCGGACACCGCCAGAAAACGAACAATATAAGCAAAGATTACCGCAAACACAGTGCCACTCAGCAGCAAACCGGTTGAAATACCAAACCAACTCTCAAACAGACGATCAACGGCATTATCAAAAGCCGCCAGCGGAATAATGACCCCCACCGCCAGAACCGCACCGGGCATCGCATAACCCAGGCCGGATAGCCGAACGGCTTTCTGTACGCTAGGCGCTTTAACAAGGCGCTTACCATAAGCCAGAATTAGTCCAAGAAAAATAGTACCGATAGCAGCAATAGCCGACAGCATAAAACTATTCCAACTCATCTGGAAAAAGTCAGGCGTCCAGGAAACCTCAAAGTAAACCACCGCATGGCGGGCAAGGGACAGCACGGGCACCACAAAACCAAAGGCCAGCGGCACAACACAGATCAGCCAACTGGCAAAGGCTTTACGACCGGTCAGCTTAGTGCGTTGGAAGGATTTAAAACGATCACCACGGGAGAACTGCTTCTGACGGCGACGGGAATAGCGCTCCAGGCCGATCAACACCAGAATAAAGATCATCATCACACTGGCTATCTGCGCTGCACCGCCAATATTTCCCATATTCATCCAGACATCGTAGATACCGGCGGTCAGTGTGCGTACCGCAAAGTAATCGACCGTACCAAAATCATTCAGGGCCTCCATCAGGACCAGCGCTAAACCTACAGCCAGTGCCGGTCGCGCCGTTGGCAGAGAGACCCGCCAGAAAACCTGGCGTCGATTACAACCCAACGTACGGGCCGCATCCCGCAGTGAGGCCGATTGTTCAATAAAGGTGGCCCGCACCATCATAAAGACATAGGGGTAAAGAACCAGTGCCAACATCACCACAGCACCACCAAGACTTCGAATCTCAGGAAACCAATAATCCCGGGCCGTTTGCCAGCCAAACAGCTCACGAAGCCCCGCCTGAAGCCAGCCAGAGTACTCCAGCATATCGGTATAGACATAGGCGATCACATAGGCAGGCACCGCAAATGGCAGCAGCAGTGCCCATTCAAAGATACGCCGACCGGGAAACTCATACATGGTGGTCACCCAGGCGGTGGATACTCCCAACCATGCAGCCAGTACACCAACCCCCACCATCAGACCTAGGGTTGTGATCACGTAGTCGGGTAAAACCGTCGACAGCAGATGCGGCCAGATATTCTCTTCAGGAAAAAACGCCAGCCAAAGGACCGCCAGTACAGGCAGCAGCACAATCGCCGCAATCAACCAGACAGAAAATTGCCAGTAGCCATTGCCCGTGCGGGTTTTGAACAATGATGTCAGACCCCATAGCCCGGATATTGTCGACCTTTCCTCTGCTTGCGAAACCATCGCACCTACCTGTCAGAAACATAAAAAGCGTTTTTCTGAACGCACAAAAGGGCAGCCATGGCTGCCCCGGAATTTCTAATTATAACAGCACCTTACCCCGGTCTGTTATAGCAACTTGGGCGGTAATGGTCAGTCATACACCACCGCCCAAGTTGGTACTGATATCAGCAACGGCTGATCAATTGTTGTAGCCCACTTCGTTCACCATCATAGCGGCACGCTTGCGGAATTTGTCGACATCAGACAACGGCAGATCATCTGCTTTGAAGTCCCCCCAGTGATCAACCAGTTTACTGGCCGAAACACCTGGCTTGACCGGATATTCAAAGTTTTGCTCAGCGTAAATTTTCTGTGCTTCATCTTCGGTCAGAAAACGCATCAGTTTCAGAGCGGCATCACGATTTGGGGCGCTCTTGGTCAGGGTCATACCACTGATGTTAACGTGTGTACCACGTCCATCCTGATTCGGATAAACGATGTTGACGGACTCAGCCCATGCTTTCTGCTCATCATTAGTCAACATTTTGCCGTAGTAGTAGCTGTTACCTACGGCAATATCACAAACGCCTTCTTTAACGGCTTTAACCTGGGCACGGTCATTACCCTGAGGCTTACGGGCCAGGTTTGCTTTAACGCCTTCCAACCATTGCTTAGCTTCTGCTTCGCCATGATGGGCAATCATAGATGCGATCAGAGCGATGTTATACGTATGGTCACCCTTACGGGTGCAGATGCGTCCGGCAAATTTTGGATCAGCCAGATCTTCATATGATTGGATTTCGCCCGGCTTAACGCGATCCTTAGAGGCGTACACCACACGGGCGCGGGTCGTCAGGCCAAACCACTGGCCATCAGCGTCACGGTATTTAGCTGGTACGTTTTTGTTGATAACGGCATCATCAACTTTCTGAGTCACACCCGCGTCAACCGCTCGGGTCAGATTGCTGACGTTAGAGGTTAACAGCAAGTCAGCCGGACTGTTTGCACCTTCACTTTTCAGACGCTGTATCAGGCCCTTTTTAGCAAATACAACGTTAACTTTAATCCCAGTCTCTTCAGTAAAAGCATCCAGAATCGGCTTCATAAGGAAGGCCTGACGATCAGAATAGATATTGATCTCGTCCGCTGCCTGGGCAGTAAAAGCAGCAGCAGAACCTGCCGCCAGAACCAGAGCGGCTACAGCGTGTTTAAATGCTTTTTGAGTGAAACCTTTTTGAGCCATTAACGTGTCTCCTGACGGAAATGTTTTACTGATTTAATCAGCCCTACAAATGAGAATAATTTATATTTAACCCAATAAAAGCACCCAATGCAATACTTATTGCAAATCGTTTTCATTTATTGAAGTCCATCAAAGTCTTTTAGAATCAAGACTCTACTGGCCCAAATTCGACAAGAGGTAACGAAGAATCAGCATGACGCCATTAACAGCTCATCAGGCCGTTGCCAGTGCTGGCTCAGGTGAAGCGCCCGTTCTGACGCCGGTACCATAAAAGCGAGCCAAAGCATCAAAGAAGCGTTGCGCCCGCGCAGGCAGACCTTCTGTCAGATACGTTTCGGCTTGTCTGTCGACATTTTCTTCAAAGCTGCGGGTATCTCCCGGCGAGCCATTGAGATTATCGACACTGACCCGAAAACGAAATCCCGCCGCCAGACAGAAACATTTTTCCATCGCCTGAGGCACGATCTCGACCTTTTCAAACAGCCGCTGCTGCTCTTCGGTACGGCCATCCGGTTCATACCAGTAGCCGTAGTCCTCCAGCAGACGACGTTCTTTGCCGGCAACGCACCAGTGCGCAATCTCATGCATGGCACTGGCGTAAAAACCATGGGCAAAGATCACCTGATGATCGTTGCCCGTCATAGAGGCCGGCAGATAGATAGGCTCATCATCACCTTTTACCAGACGGGTTTGTTCCGACTCCTGAAAAAGCTGATTAAAGATATGAATCAGATCTTCACAACGATGTTGCTCGCTCACATAAACCTCATTGATGACGACATTCTGTACAGATACCTTTCACGACAGGCCACCAAGCATCTGCAGTAGCAGATCAGCCATGACAGAACAAACAGCCGTAAAAGGAAAAACGCGACATTATACGCCCTCGACTTCGTTGCAGGAAAAAGACTGGCGATTTTTTGACCGATAACAAAAATTGATCAACGCGGGGTAAGCCAAGACAAAGGCAACCTCAGGGAGTAAAATCCTCCGCCTGGGTGTTTCCACTCCAGCCATTTAATCCATAAACGCTTTTTTCTATCTTCTTTTCATCCGGCAGTCCATCAACCGCCAAGGATCTTCAGAGCCAACATGCAGACCTCAACCAAAAAGACTTTTGTTATTCCCCCCCTCTTTACAGAGATAAAGTATCTGCTGGCGATCGCGTTGCCGATTATGGGGGCCCAGCTGGCTCAGTCCGGTATGGGTGTGATTGATACCCTTATGGTGGGGCGACTGGGTGCTGACCATCTGGCGGCAGTGGCTTTGGGCACCAGTATCTGGATGCCTCTTTTTCTCTTTCTGAGCGGTGTTCTGCTGGGCCTGACACCCTTTATTGCACAATGGTTAGGCGCTGACACGCCGGATAAGATCGGCCCTTTTGCCTTTCAGGGTTTCTGGCTGGGCTTACTGATCAGCCTGTTGAGTATCGGGGTGATGCTGTTCCACGCTGATATTCTGAGGCTTATGGCCGTACCGGACCATCTTGTCCCCCTGGTAAGCGACTACTTGCTGGGAATCATGATAGGTTTCCCGGCATTGGGCTTCTATCAGACCATGCGCAGTTATACCGAAGGACTTGGCTTTACCCGCCCGGTACTTATCATCAGTGTTGGAATGCTGCACATCAACCTGGTAGCAAACTGGACACTCATCTACGGTATCGGGCCGATTCCTGCTTTAGGGGTCATGGGGTGTGGACTTGCAACGGCTATTGCCATGTGGTCAGGTGTCATTCTTCTCTGGCTCTACATCCGCCTTAACCATCGTTATAACACAACGCGCTTACTGGACTTTCCAGCACTACCGCGCTGGTCAGATATTAAGGAGATGTCTGGGGTGGGTATCCCTATTGGTGTTGCGATCTTCTTCGAAGTCGGCCTTTTTACCACCATCGCTCTCTTTATCGCCCGACTGGGAGCGACTCAGGTTGCCGCTCATCAGATCGCCCTTAACGTTACATCGGTAACTTTCATGGTACCTTTGAGCCTCGCCATGGCTCTCACCGTTCGGGTTGGTCACGGTATTGGTGCCGAGGGATACAGCTATGGGAAACGCATCAGCATAATAGGAACCGGCTGCACAGTTTTCGCCTGTTTTTTCACGGCAGGTATCATGTATTTTCTGCCGGGCAGGATCGCTACGCTCTACACGGAACAAGCTGAGGTCATTACTCTGGCCATTACCCTGCTGCATCTGGCTGCAATCTTCCAGATTTCGGATGCACTGCAAGTTGCGCTAAGCGGGGCTTTAAGGGGTTACAAAGATACTCAGATTATTATGCCAATCACCCTGTTCTCCTACTGGGTTGTGGGAATGGGATTAGGCTATGTCCTGTCATTGACGGATCTGATCGTTCCCGCAATGGGTGTCGCAGGTTTCTGGTACGGATTGATTGCAGGACTGAGTATGGCAGCGGTTCTTCTTGGCTGGCGTTTTGCTGCGACAAACCGGAAACGTGCCGTTACCGTATAAGCAATTCGAAAGAAAGGATAAGTCAAATCAGCACAGGGTAAGCGGAGGCAAAGCGTGAACACTCAACGATTGTCAAACTATCGCCTCCGTCGGTTATTGCAACTACCTTACAGAAGGGGACTCTCTTTTCTGTTCATCCTATTGCTCGCTGCATTACTCAGCAGCTGTTCAAATGAGGATACCCTGGGTAATCGCTACCAGGACTATCTTGACCGGGTGGCAAACCTTCTTGATCGTTCTCCCACAGATGCTGCTCCCCTTCCGGCGATCATATATCCCAGTCGAAGAGACCGATTACTGGATATTCCGGATTTTGAACAAGGGCTTGTTGAAGTCTGGGATTTTCAACGCTGCGGCCTGATGTCTCTCATCAACCAGCGTAATAGCAACCTTGGTAAGGTTATGCGCCCCTCTCAACGTTTTATCTACGAAAACCACTTCTGGCAAAAACTTGTACCCTGCTACAGGAAGCGTGAAAAATGGCTCGCAGAAGATAGTGATTTTGTCAGACGACTTGAAGATGCTTACCAGCACAAGAAAGAGATTCGTCCCCTGGTAACCCATCAGCTTTTCTTTGCCGGTAAAGAGTTTGAAAGTCAGTTCAGCCAGTCTCAAAAAGCCTTCCTGCCGAATGCACGACCCGATTACCAGCGTGTCGCAACCGCCCTCAGAGAACTGGCAAGACTTGCTGAATCATCAGAACAACCTATAGATTCCGCAGGCTTTTCATCACCGGGCGCTGTTAATGTCGCAGGACTAGAACACCAGCTGCAGATCATTAATAGCCAACCTATTACCCATAGTCTGCTGAAGTCACTGCAGATCACGTCTCATTCTCTCAATCAGGTTTCACAGTTGCTGGAAAATAAACTGAAACAACGCCCTCTGTGCCTGAACGGTGGCAGCACGCAACGCTCGAAAAATCTCTACAACGTTTTGCAGAAATACTATCTGCAGGGAATACAGCCCCTTATTGCTCATCATGGAAGGATGGCTAATCAGCTGCTCCCTCCACTGAATCAGATTTTTGATTCTGCACTTAAAGCCGCCCCGGATAGTTCTCTCCGGCATTTTCAGAATCGCTGGCTATCTATGCAGAACCCTGAGGGTCTATGGCGCTCATTTCAGCACGCTAATCAAAGGCACACAGCAGTCTGGAACCGACTTTTACGTCAATGCGGTCTCTTTCCTCAAAGGGACTAAAACACAAAGGTCTGAGGCTTAAACCTTATTCGTCATGCCTAAGAATATAAAATCAACTTCTCAAACAATAAGTTATGGACTATTTTTTTAACTAAGGGTCGCTCTGAATGACTGATGTCATTCAACGCTGCCGCTTCTGTCCACCAGCTCCCTCTGCGGAGAAGGAGGCAACATGACTTACAACGCTGCTCAAGAGAGTAACCGTGACAATGTGATCAATCTCTTCAGTAATAAGACGGCACGCGATACCGGTAGGCAGCAGCTTATTCGCATCGTGCCTGAACTTGATCATCTCTGCATGGTTTATTCCCACCCACATGATCCGGGAAGTCTTTTCGCAGTCCCCCTTCTGGGTTGGGGCATGCAAAAAAATGAACACGTTGTCGGCATTATGCCTTGGTTAACCAGTGTCATTTCTGCTGAGCAAGCTAACGACCCCAAGGGCGGGTTGTGGCAGGGCTACTATGACCCCATTTCAGAGATCGTTTTTAGTGAACCACCTGAGCACAAAGTACAGGAACTCAGAGCCAGTTTAGAGGCGTATGAATTTATGCCATCCGAAAAGGTTTACGTTATGCAGGAACTACCGGATACAATAGGCACTCATGCACTGACACTCTTGCCGGAAAAATCAGCTTACCAGCTTTCTGAAATCTATAGCTGGGCTCTATTCAGTGATGGACGGGTTGAAGCTATGCTGGTCGACGAAGATAAAATTACTAATACTCCGGTTCTTCCGGGAGATCCTTGCCTGTTCCCCTTTAGCGAACTGGAAGGTAAAAGTTACTATTTTCAGTACAAGGTAGCTAACCAGATTAAAAGAGAGGAGCCGGAAGCGTTAGCAGCACTGCAACGAATGATGTTGGGTTGCCAACTAAGCGCCGGTAACTGAAGGGGTTGTTTGTCGATAGGCCCGATAGAAGGCAGCTGATGAAAGCGACGTTTTATCGGGCTATCGGGATTTATAGAGAACCACCATCGATGCCGCGATCAGGCCGATTTCTGGATATAGTAGAAATAGAGATCGCCTTCTTCTTTCTGTTCCAACAAGGGAAAACCAAGAAACTGGCAAAACTTTGGAATATCACGGGTGGTTGAGGGATCAGTAGCGATCACTTTTAACACATCGCCTTCCCCCATCTCTTTAACTTTACCGTGTAACATCATCACGGGTTCAGGGCACATCAGGCCAGATGTATCAAGTTCGTGGGTATAGGTCAGTTCCGACATGATCATTTCCTGAAAGATAAAGGCAGAGAAGTTTACCAGAGCACCAACAGGGTTCAACTGACTGAAAAGAGAATTGAACACTTTCAAAAAATTACCCGGTCTTTATCAGGTTGGGGCGTATCATCAAACAGAATTTAAGGAGCACATCATGATTAAGGTAATGATTGAACGCATCATTATCCCTGGACTGGAACCTGAATATGAAACCTTCTCCCGTAGTATTCTTCAGCAAGCCCTTCACGCAGAGGGCTTTATCTCGGGAGAATCCTTAAAGGATGCGCAACACCCTAATCATCGCTTTATTTTTACCCTCTGGCGAGATCAGAGTGCCTGGCTCAAATGGAGTCAATCAACCGAACGCAATAAGATATCCGGTAATATTGCTGCCATGCTGGCAGAGCCGGAAACCATCACCGTATTGGAACATTTATAACCTCCCAACCTGCTTGCCTGCTTCCTCACCAATTTTTAAGCATCACAGGTTTTCTGTGGTGCTTAAACCATGCTTTATAGATAACCATTTCCGCCCCGACCGGGAACACCCGAGACCAATGATCAGAGCGGTAATCACCATAAAAAACAAAGCTTTTATTAACTTTTTATTAAGTTAATATTAGCTATTTAAAGCATTGCAACAATCACGGAAGAACTTTTTGAACATCAAGGCCCTATAGTGGCCCGGAGCACCCTATGTGGAACCGCAACAAACAAAAAATAACTGAGCTAGAGCTACGTCTGCGTCAACTGGAACAGGAAAACCAATCCTTAATGGCAGAAAACCAGAACCTGAGCCAACAACTCAATCAGCAACAAAACAGTCAATCAGACAACTCAGAGCAACAGGCCCTTAATAAACAATTTCATACTCTCTGGGGATCCGGACACAGCTCCCTTAACGAAGTCCGTGAAAAGGTTGCCTACTCCGCTGAAATGCTAATGGAAGAGAGTTTATCCCTGAAAGATTCCAATGAACTCTTTGATCGATGCCTGACATTGCTATCTGTGATAAACAAGCAGGCTCAGGAGATCAGCCTCCAGTCCAGCTCTACACATAAAGAAGTTGCAGTGCTTGACGATGCTTCAGGCCGTATATCTGAATTCGTCAATATCATTCATACCATCTCTGAACAGACAAACCTCTTAGCACTGAATGCCGCCATCGAAGCGGCCCGAGCCGGTGAACATGGCCGGGGGTTCGCTGTTGTAGCGGATGAAGTACGTAATTTGGCTCAAAGAGCCAGTGACGCTACCTCTGAAATAACCAATCTGGTGTCGGTAATTGAAGAGCAAACGCGTAAGACAGCCACCAGTGCCAAAGCGATGGATGAAGAATCCAGTGAGATCAATCAGGCTGTTGGTGAGGCTGAAACCTTAATCGACTCCGTTGTAAAACTCTCACGCAGTATGAAAAAAACAATAGACACTTCGACCACACTTGGGTTTATTGAAACCGTTAAACTTGATCATATTGTCTATAAAAATGAAGTTTATCAGGCATATCTCGGCCTGAACCGAAAGTCAGCAAAAGATTTTACCGATCATCATCAGTGCCGCTTAGGAAAATGGTATTATCAGGGCGATGGCCGCGAGCGCTTTTCCAACTTGCGTAACTTTAGCCATCTTGAAGCCCCCCACGAAGCTGTCCACCGGGAAGGACAGGCCGCTGTTGCAGCAGCTCAGGCCGGTGATTGTCATACTGCACTTATTCATCTGAAGGCGATGGAAGAGCAAAGCGAAGTGGTGGTGGATGTTCTCAATGCCATTGCGGACGAAGACAAGCAGCGCCATCTGTAAATCTTTTGGGTCCGCAATCAAATGATTCGGACTCTATGGACATTATCCTCCCCCTAGCGGAAAACCTAACGCTTGGCCACCTGCTGTTTCTGATGCTGGTGGCCTTTTTGGCTGGCTTTATTGATGCAATCGCAGGTGGTGGTGGTCTGATCACCATTCCCGCACTGCTGACCGCCGGTATTCCGCCACATCTGAGTCTCGGCACCAATAAGCTCTCCTCAAGCTTTGGCTCGTTAACGGCCACTATCACCTTCTTCCGTAAGGGCCTGTTTGATCCGGCACTCTGGAAAGTTGCCGCCCTTGGCACCCTGATCGGTGCAACAACCGGCACCTTTATCGCCAGTATTCTCAACGCAGACTTTATCGCTAAAGCGCTGCCGCTGATCATCATTGCGACAGCGATCTACACGTTGTTTTCCCGACCCACTGCACCTGATGAAAATGCTGAAAAGAAAAGCGGTCTTTTTCAGGGTATCCATGGCTTTATTCTGGGTGGTTATGATGGCGTCGCAGGCCCCGGCACCGGTGCCTTCTGGACAGCCAGCGCATTACACTTTTATCGTATGGAAATGCTCAAAACGCTCGGCCTGGCCCGTACCATGAACTTTATCAGTAACTTTACGTCTCTGATCACCTTTGCCTGGCTTGGACATGTTGCTTGGGGTCTCGGTATCGCCATGGGTTCTACTCTGATGCTAGGCGCTTGGTGTGGTTCTCACTCAGCAATACGCATGGGGAACTTATGGGTCAGGCGTGTCTTTGTAGCGCTAGTGATAATGATAAGTCTACGCTTAGCATGGCAACATTGGCTTATACCCAGTTAAGATCGGCCCACCCACGACACGTGCCATATTTGAAAAAGAGCGACTATTTACACTTCAAGATCAGAAAATTTGCCTGGAAAACTGCCATCAGTTTCTCAGCCACACCCACTATGACTCCCAGCTCAATTTGCCGAACTGACTAAGTCCCACCCACATAATGCGGGAATGGAATACAATCAGACTACGGCTGACAACAAGGGATTTTATTGCTTTGACAGACTTCACATTCCGGGCATAAAAAAACCCCGCTTCGTACGAAGCGGGGTTTTCGCATAAGACGCTTGATGATGTCCTACTCTCACATGGGGAGGCCCCACACTACCATCGGCGCTGAGCAGTTT
>NZ_CEYNZH010000040.1:0-32323 GCF_982874595.1 Oceanospirillum sp.
TTGCGTGGGTTGTATTTAGGCTAATAAAGTTCAAGGGGGATACTCCCCCTTGAACTCCCGCTAGTTAGAATCTAAATAGATTTCACTTGCACGAACAGACTTACCATTAGTTGACATGCCTTCTTCTGGTACTATTAACAAGCTTTGTCCAATTTCGAGTTGACACCAGTCTCTCCAATTGCCATCTTTGAAATTGCTATAGTGTAAAAAATAGTCTGCTCCTGACATATTTCTTGCGAAGAGAAAGCTAGCCTTGTCTTTTGGTCGATTAGATATTCTAACTTTTACCAAGCCTGATAGTTCTGTATCTCTGTCATCAACTACGTCGTATACACTTCCTACTGATGCACCTGTAAACGGATTGCCTTCAATTTCAATAGCCGACAACTCTTTTATCAAGCTGTCTGCAACACGCTTTTGATCAATCTGAAGAATTTCGAAAATATGTTTGTAAGCAAACTGAAGCAATTCAAGAGCTTCCTCAGGGAATTCCTGACGATAAATTGGACGTGAAAAACAAAACTCGACCTCTCCAAGTAACTTTAAAGCCTGAACATTCGCCACTCGAAGATAACCATCGTTCTGAAAGACATCAGCTAGTATTCTTGATGATCTAATTAATGCATCAACCGTCTCTGATGGACTATCATCGACAAGCCCCTCCATTTTCCTCTTCCAAGCACTCGCACGATATGTCCCAAGAACGGCCCTGTAAGGACCAGAATCTTTCCATTTTTTTGTTTTTTCTAAGACTAGCTCGTATTGACCAGAAAATAATAAAGCAAGAAAATAACCACTATAAATTGACCGTCCAAATGCAATTATTTCTTTTTCAGGCCTTGCCCATCCCTTATCAATCAACTTCTCATAAGTCAGATAAGAGTCTTCAAATTTTTTAACATTATGATACAGCCTTGCCAAAAGATAATATGAAGCAGGATCATCCGGGGAGTTTTTAATTGCGAGATTATAATGATCTTCAGCTGAGTTATAATCTTTCAACACTGAAAGAACCCTTGCAAAGGCACGATGAAACAATGCGTTATTCTCATAAATAAACATAGAATCCTTCAACCTTCTGAACAAAGAAACAGCTATATCCGTATTCTTTTCAGCCTTCTTAATACTACTATTAACCTCTGTCAACAGTATTTTTAAACTTTGATTTGTCTCGCTGGGTATATAGTTAGAGTGCCAAACCTGCAATTCCTTTGCATTCTGTCGAATGTCAATTTCATTCGACAAATTCCTTCTTTTATGAATATAGTCTTGAACTTTACTTCTGGCTTTAAGATTTCTTGGTGAAACAATCAAAAGATCTCGGACCGAATCACTTAAAGAATAAGATTCACCTTCTTCCGAAGATGTTCTTAAGATAAGACTTGTTTTAGATAGCTCTCCTATTGCCGCTGACACCTCATCTATAGACTTATCTAGCAGTTCACACAACGACAACCTAGAAGAATTATCTTCAACAAAAATTGTTTCAAGAATTTCAACCGCGCTAGGAGTCAAAACATCAATCAAATTATTGTATGAGAATTCAGCAATCTCTTTGTTAGCAACATTAATTGAGCTTGGCAGATCATTGCCTGTGACAATCAAATCGATTGTAAGCCGGATAGCTAGGGGGTTGTAAAAACATGATTTCGTCAACTGTTTGAACGTTGCGTCATCAAGTGAAGGCCCTGCTCTCTTTGACAAATAAGTTCTTGCCAAGTGTATAGCAGATTTTTCTTTTAGTGCATCTAAACTAAGTATTGTTGAATTCGATACAGCAATACGGCTTGTTAAGAGAACCTTCCAACTCGGAGGTAGCTGGTGATTCAGCTCTTCAAAAGATTCCTGCTTCTCTCTCAATAGAGTTTCAAGATTATCTATACACAATAATATTTTGTCATTACACTTTGATTCAACTAGCTGATCAAAATCAGTATAGCCTTCGTCGTAAACATCATTAATAGAGGAAACAATATTTAATTTTAACTCCTCCATCGTTTCAATTGAATCAAGTGAAACAACACCTTCTGCCGTTAGTTTTTCAGTCTTCATTGTTACAAAAACCACTGAGTCCAACATAGCAGAATAACTTGGTGTAGACACAACAGTATTAAGTAGGTCTAGTGCTAGTGCTGTTTTACCAGCACCACCAGGAGCAACCAATGCAACAGTATTAACACGGGGGTTAGATATATATTTCTTAAGTTCTTGTATTTCCTTTGAACGACCAATTAGGCCTGTCAAACCATGATCGAATTGATCAGGTAGATTGTTAGGAATTTGCCAAATTACTTTAGAAACCCATTCCTCTGGAGGGTCAATCACTGTGCCTTGTTCTGCTAGCTCCAGAACTTTTTTCACATCACTGAGGCCAAGAATTTCGTTAACTGGATCACTAGCAATAGTTGCAACCCTATACCAATAGCAATCCCAAAAGGGTCTATTAGGATGAGAAATTGCATTTCTAATTTCATATATATCTAAATGATGAAAAAGAGAGTAAAAATAGTTAATGGAGTCAATAAGACTACTATCCTGAGCTATATCTAGTGCAAAACCAAACAGCTCATCAAGATACGTAGCCTCAACAACATCTTTAATTGATTTTTTATTAAAAACCCTACCTCTATCAACCTCTCTTTTATGAATATTTTCTAGCGAGTCAAGATTAAGAGATGAAATATCACCATTATTTAAAACAAAGTTACCGAGAGACTCCTCTATTTGGTGTAGCAACATTGTTGTCTTTCTCTTTACCATACTACTCATCGATACTTCCCTATTTTGATTCAATGGCATACTTTTACCATTTAACCAACTATTCAAACATAGAAAAATAGTATTAGACAAAAAAGCCCCGATATTTGTCGTAGCAAGTCCGGCCAGAACAGAACTACGTTCTGGTGGATGACGTAACCAACATGGGTGGGACACAGGCGGAGTTAGCCAACTACATTCAGCTGAACGGCGGCACTGTATTAGGTACAATCGTGCTGGTTAATGCAGGCCGATCAAAAGAATTACTGGCTCCCAAAAAACATCTTCGTTTACTGGAGGATCGCTACAATGACTCAATCCAAAAACTCTTCGGCATCCACATCTTAGCCTTCACAGCCAACGAAGCCTCTTATCTCGTCGGCTTTAGAACGCTTAACGAGATCCGAAATCGATGCGCTAAGGCAGAAAAAGAAACAATTAACCGTCTCTTATCAAAAGGTCATCAAAGACCGAGTGGCTCAGCATAAAGCTGCCGTTCAGGGCTAGATTCCTCCCTCCTACTCACAGCCAAGCGCCCTTAAGGTTAGCCTTAAGGGCGTTTTCATTTACACCGCCGCTATCACCAAACTCTCTAAAATCTGCCCTGCCATAAGCACCTGCCACCCAGTTGACGGATCAGCGAAGTAGGATACGTTCACTCTCAAGCCCCGTTTTAAGGGCTTTCTGTCCGAACTCATTACTTTTCTGATTTAAGGAATTAAGGCTATGGCAATAATCTCTGCTCAGTCTGGGTTGAACCAGATATTTCTCAGTACCCAACGTATCTTCGGGGGTGTTCTCGCACTTGGCTGGGGTGGCTTATTCGGTATCAGCGACAGCGCATTTCCGTTCTTAGTAACAGCACTGCTGATAGTCATGTTTGCACATTTTCTGCTCTTAAGTGTGCCACTGCTACGTATGCTAGTCAGTCTTGCGTCAGTGGCTTCGCTCACCAGCTTCACCATGCTTGGGGCGCATTTTATCGTCTATTATGAATTGGAAAATACAGCCCTCCCAGATACCTTTCCCCTAGAGAGTAGCCAGTGGATCAGCTACGCCGCCATATTAGCCATCAGTCTGCTAGCCGAAAATGTGCTGGGCAAAGCCCTCGAACACTACGAGCAGCAAACAGCGGCTACAAGCCAGCAATAGCCAAAGACCTCAATGGCTCAGGCAGTCCTGAGCCATAACTTACTTTAACTGTGCCCTGCCCGCTGTATCGACTAGAGTGCAGCCCCTGTAACAAGTCTGAGCGGGCTCTAACTCTAGCTACAGGATTATCTGGTATAGTTGCCATTTCCCTTTAGGCCGCACTACAGGATGTAACTACGCCGGATAACAAATCCGTTTTTTTACCCCCGAAACAATCGCTGTTTGCTACGGGTAACTCTGTAATTAACCCCGTTAATCTGCTTGTGGTGTTTCTGATCGCTTTTTCATGGTTAAGCTTTTTTGATCAAAGAACCGTCGACTTTATCGACAGCAGCCTGCTGCAAAGTCTTGCGGCTTTTGCGACAGCAAAAGGCTTAAACGGTGTGATCGGTGTGCTGGAATCCACGGATATTACCCTGTTTGGTTCAGCGTCTTTTGATATCGGTAAGATTCTGGCCCCCGCAAAGGAGCTGATCGATCAGTTTGCTGAGATCATGGAATATGCCATCGGCTCACTGATGCTACAGAAGCTGCTGATCACCATCAGTTCCAGTACTTTTTTTAAGCTGCTGCTGACGGTATTTGGTGCGATTTTTCTGGTTTTTCACCTCTTTCGCCACAAATATCGTGAGTTTTATCAGCACTATGACTTGGTTTATAAGAGCTTTGTCACCCTGCTATTTGCTCGCTTTTTCTTCCTTCTGGTGTTTGGTCTGACCTCAGCTTTAGATAGCGCATTTATAGCCAATACCACTACCGAAAAGATTGCCAGTATCGAAGGTACACCTGGAGAGGTTGACCCCACAGGGCAGATTAGCGCGGAGGAACAGGAAGAAAGACGCAAGCTCAATGCTGAGCTGAAAAATGTCAGCGAACAGCTGGGTGAACAACAGACAAAGCTGTTAAATATTAAAGACCAGATCGATGCTGAAAACCAAAGTATCGATAGTTTTGAGCCCCAAATTACAGAACTAAAAGAACAACTTAGCTTTACCGAACGTCTTACCGGTAGCTCCGACGATAGTGCAGCACAGAAGCGACTGGATCAGCTGAAGCAGCTGCAAACCCAGCAGGATGAGCACGAACAAGCCAGGGATCAACTACAGGACCAACAGGAAGAAGTCAGCGAGCAGATCGGCCTGTTAAGTGAACAGATTTCTGATCTGGAGGATGCCATCGAAAACTTCGGGAAAGACACACTCGCCATGATGCGCTCTCTGGGCGTCGATTTTATTAAGTCTGCCAGGGATAAACTGGAAACCGCTGCTGATACCGCACTGGAACTGACTGTGCTGTTTATCTTTAAGTCGGTTTTGTTGCCGCTGCTGTTTATCTTTGCCGGATATAAACTCTTTATACAGCTCTGGCATTATGATGTACGCCAACTGCGACATACCAACTGGCGGGATATCGCAGGCGACAGCAGCAAAGAGGATAAACCAGTTCTTCCGGCATCTTGAGGGTAAACAAAACAGGATGTGCTAATCCCTAAGCCCAGTGCCTACATTAACCCCCAGTCTACATTAAGCCCCTAAACTAAGAGTTCAGGGGCTTTTTCGATTGCAGTCCTCCTTACCAAAGCGTTTCTTAGTGCTCGGTACATAAACTTACAGTCTTTAGCCCAACATCAGCCTTAAGCTTTAATAACCAGCATTATTTTTTGATTTGGATCACCAAAAATCAACATCGATTACATTAACCTTACGCGCAGATTACAAATCATTGTTAGGTCATCATTCTTGGCCGACAGCGTGAAATTCATACAGGGATGTAAGTTATGAAAGTTCGGCTTATTCATAGTGCTTATGGCATCACCTATTGGCTGGCAGAACTACGCCTAAGCGATAGCCGGATGCTTAGTGCCCAAGGTGAGACCTACCGTGAGGCAATGAACAGTTGCCTGGATAAGTATCAGCGGCTGAAACAGCCCTAAATGCCGTTCCTCCATCCAATAACCCTTAGCCACAAGATGAACAGCCTCTTGTTACAGTGCAGATAGCACCAAACTCACTGCAATCGACCACATCATCAGGCAGACGGCTGCATCTAATACCCGCCATGCGATCGGTTTCTGGAACAGAGGCGCGAGCCAACGCGCGCCAAGGCTGATCCCGAAGAACCAGATAAAGGAGAAACTGATTGCACCGAAGCCAAACCAGAAGCGCTCACCTTCCGGATACTGGCCGCCGATGCTGCCGATAAGCACCACGGTATCCAAGTAGGCATGGGGATTCAGCAGGGTAACCGCGAGCGTCGTCAGCAGCGCCTTTTTCAGGCTGGTTGCGCCTTTGCGATCCGCCTCCAGGCTCTGATCTTTCAATGCTGAGCGCAGCGCACCAAACCCGTACCAGAACAGGAAGGCTGCCCCGCCCCAGCGGGCAACGCTAAGCCATAACTCATTCTGGCTGATCAGAGCGCCCATACCGGCAACACCCAAGGTAATCAGCACCGCATCAAAAAAGCTGCACACACCGGCTATCGGCCAGTGGTACTGTCGTTTCAGACCCTGAGACAAAACAAAAGCGTTCTGCGCACCAATGGCCATAATCAGACCTGCGCTGGTTCCCAGCCCTTTAATCAGGGCCCATAAATAAAGACTTGCTGCCGCACTCATCACGCACTCCAAAAGAAAACATCGACACCGGAGCACCTGCCCCGGCAAAGGTTCTACTGACAACGACCGTATCAATGGAGTGCATCTTGCCCCTGCGCTCAAATTAAGTAAAACTAATGATTTTAATTAACCATTAAAATATCTAATCATGCTAACTACAGCCTGCTTAGACTCGTAAGGAATAGCACCATGAGCCTGTCACTGGACCCGAAACAACTCAGCGCTTTGCATGCGGTGATTGAGGAGCAAAGCTTCGAGAAAGCCGCTAAACGCCTGCATGTGACACAATCCGCCATCTCCCAGCGGATTCGGCAGCTGGAGGAGAAACTGGGACAGGCGGTGATTATCCGTAGCACGCCTCTGGTGCCGACAGCGACGGGTCAGCGAGTGCTGAAGTTTTACCATCAGTTGTCGTTACTGGAGGGTGAGCTGAGCCTGAGTCTGGATCAGGCCACGGAACAGGGCTTCAGCCGTATGCCGGTGGCGGTTAACGCCGACAGTCTGGATACCTGGTTTCCTGAGGCGCTGGCACCCTTAGTGGATCGGCACCCCTGGGGGCTGGATATTAAGATCGACGATCAGGAGCAGACCCATCATCTGCTGAAAACCGGTGAAGTACTGGGCTGTGTCAGTGCCTCGTCGCAGGCGATGCAGGGTTGTGATTGCTTTCCCTTAGGAGTGATGCGCTATCGGGCACTGGCAACACCGGGTTATATCGCCCGCTATTTTCCCGAGGGTGTCACCGAGTCAGCCGTGGCTGAAGCACCTGTGGTGGAGTTTAATCATAAGGATGAGCTGCAGAATCACTTTCTGCGCCATATCGGCTTGAGTGGAGCAATTTATCCGAAGCACCGCATTCCGGCCACAGGCCCCTACTTTCATCTGATTCGTTTAGGACTTGGCTGGGGCATGGTGCCGGATCAGCAGAGCCAACCCTACATGGACCTGAGCAACCCGGAGAACGCTACTGTGACAGAACTGGCACCGGGGCAAACCATCGATGTACCGCTCTACTGGCATGTATGGAACCTGAAATCAGAAAGCCTCAAGCTACTGACTAAAGCGGTGATAAAAGGGGCAGAGAAAAGCTTGGCACCCATGACGATACTCGATGAAACGTCCATAGACTAACCCATTACAGCTGAATTTAATCGTTTGATAAATGCTCATCATTGCTGAACAATAACGGCAATAGCGAATCTTCACGACATCCCCAGACAGATCAGATAATGCAACGAATCAAGCAACCGTTTTTACTGACCACCGCAACACTATTTTCTTGTGCAGCGCTGGTTTCATTGCCCGTTCAGGCCACAGGCCCGGATACCAGCACGCCCTTTGCCTTTAACCATTTTCAGCATCAGCTGGGGGCTGGAATGTCAGGTAGCGGGGAACAGAGCAACTTTAAGGGAGTCTTCCACCGCTACGATAACCTCAACTATGGGGGGATCTCACTGAATAAACGCTCAGCCAACGACCTTGAGCAATCCGGTAATGGCGTGGTTTTTAACTACGGATTTTCCATCACCGAAAACAGCGAGGATTATAAGTGGCAACTGGATAGTTACCTCAGCGCCAGCTATGAAGTGGCATTAAGCAGCAATACTCAGGCAAACCTGGGAGTCAGCCTGAGCGTGAACGGCCTGCCCTATCGCATCTTTTTTAACGACGATGACAACAAAGTAGCCACCGCTTATTCCGTTGGCCCGTTAGTGGGTATTCGCCACCAGATTCAGTTAGCACAGGGGCAAACGCTGACGCCTTTCGCACATTACTTTTACAGCAGTCAGTCGATCTCCAGCCGATCGCTGTGGAATATCTTCGCCGATGCTTTTACCGATCCTGAAAAAGACCGTTCCGTGCATGACTATCAGGATGTCATCGTACTGGGGGCAACCGCTGATCTGCACAATTTTCTGATCACACCGGTGTATGTGAAAAGTGATTCCGATGAAAGCTGGCATATGAGTCTGGGAGTCAGCTACTAACTCGACTGAATGGAACCAGCTTCACCCTGCAGCCCATCATCAGTGGACTGCAGGGTAAAGCGCTACTTTCTTCGGGCCAGATGATAAACCATCAACCCTGCAACCAGCCCCCAGAAGGCACTGCCTAATCCACCAAGGACAACACCGGAAGCGGTCACCAGAAAAGTCAGCAGGGCAGCTTCACGCTCAACAGGATCCGCCAAAGCCGCTGCCAGACTGTTACCTATGGTTCCCAGCAAGGCTAAACCGGCAATCGCCATAATCAATCCCTGGGGGAAGGCCGCAAAAACAGCCGCCACGCTGGCACCAAAAATACCCGTCATCAGATAGAACAACCCGGCCCAGACCGACGCCTGATAGCGCTTATCCGGGTTCGGCCCCGCTTCTTTGCCCATACAGATCGCCGCTGTAATCGCTGCCAGATTGAAGGAGAAGCCACCAAAGGGGGCCAGTAATACCCCAGCCAGTCCGGTTGAAGTCATTAAGGGTGAAACCGGCGTCTGAAAGCCATTCCCCCGAAGCACAGCAACCCCCGGCATATTCTGGGAAGCCATGGTGACGATAAACAGTGGAATCCCCACACCCAGCATCCCCTGCAGGCTGACTTCAGGCAGCATCAGCACCGGCTCGGCTAATTGCCATTCGATATTACTGAAGGTCAGTTGCCCCTGTAGGGCAGCAACCACCATACCCACCAGCAGTACCGCAGGAATCACATAACGTGGCAGCAGGTGTTTGATCAGGATATAGGCCAGCACCATCAGGCCCACTAACAGCAGATCGCTTTCCAGAGAACGAAACGCGTTCAGACCAAACTGCAGCAACACTCCCGCCAGCATCGCCCCGGCCAGAGATTGCGGCACCTGCTTCATCAGACGATCAAAAAATCCGGTCAGTCCGCAAATAAGGATCAGTGATGAGCTAAACAGGAAGATACCTATCGCCTGCTCGATACTGAAACCCGGCAGCGAGGTCACCAGCAACGCCGCCCCCGGTGTCGACCACGCGGTTAGGATGGGGGTTTTAAACCAGAGAGAAAGCCCGGCACTGGTAATTCCCATGCCGATCCCCAGCGCCCAGAGCCAAGAGCTGATCTGAGCGCCCGTTGCTCCTGCCGCTTCTGCCGCCTGAAAAATAATCACGGCTGAACTGGTATACCCCACCAGAACAGCTACAAAACCTGCTGAGATATAGGAAAGGCTGAAGAAGCCAGCCAGCCCGCCTCTTTCTGTCGCCACTGCTTTCATAATGGATCCTGTCTACAAATGCTGCTCTATAAATACTGTGTTAAATAATGTGCGCTATAGCGCACAGATAAAATAACACTACGAGCGCTATAACGCACAAGTATTTTTTATATAATGCACCTTCGAATCAAGGATCACTCCATTAAGGAAACCTAAGTAATGCAGGAAATTAACCGGCATCTGGCAGATACCCTAAAAGCGGAACGCAAACAACGGGGCTGGAGCCTCGACAAAGCCGCCGCCGAAACAGGTGTCAGTAAAGCGATGCTGGGGCAGATTGAGCGCGGAGAATCCAGTCCGACAGTTGCCACGCTCTGGAAAATTGCCGGTGGTTTTCGTTGCTCTCTGTCCACCTTTATAGAAGCCGACGGTGATAAGAACCCGGACCAGAGCAGTGCTCCGCTATCGTCCGGAAAACCTCAGATACGCTCCGCCGATAAGATTCGTCACCAACCAGCACAGGACCTGATGCTGGTCGCCCCCCTGTTTCCCTTTGATCCGCGAATGGGATTTGAGATTTTTGAGCTCAGCCTGCTTCCCGGCTATGAGCGGGAATCCGAGCCCCATGAAACCGGGGTCACCGAGTTTGTTCTGGTTATTGAAGGGATGATGGAGGTTCTGGTTGAAGGCCGATGGCGTAGTTTGGAGAAAGGAATGAGCATTCGGTTCTCAGCAGACAGACCCCACGGTTATCGTAACCTAAGTGACAGTACTGCTCGCTTTCACAATATTATTCATTACCCGGATCGCAGTGAGTAGCCAGAGTGATCTAAAAATAATCTCTGCCACAAAACAAAAAACCGGCCAGGGCCGGTTCTTTGTTGATACATGTTCTGAGTAACCTGATGTTAACTCCAGCGCTGGCCACCTAAAGCATAACGACCTGCTCCGGTGTAAAGAATCGCGATACCGGCAAAGAAGAACACCATAATATGCTCGACCGCCCAGGCACCTGTTTTAGGGTTCAGGGCTGTGATATTGCCCGGACCTGTCATCAGCCAGGCAACGATCATAGTGAACGAGAAAATCAGTGCCGATGGTCGGGTCAGAACCCCTAAAATCATCAGTACCGGCGCAATCACTTCGCCCACATAAACCCCATAAGCAATAAAGGCCGGCAATCCCTGTGCCTGCAACATACCTTCGATACCGCCCACACCGGCCATTAGTTTGTGCACCCCATGGAACAGCATCATTCCCGCAAAAGCGACCCGAAGTAGCAAGAGACCAAAATCTGGGTTGTCAAACATCCGGTTAAATCGATCCACTAACTGCAACATATTCCGCTCCCAGCTTTGAAAAGTTTCATCCTGTAGATACAGCTTACTATCGCAGATCAGCAGAGAAATGTATTCCCGAAAGAAGTTCCCGTATGTATCTGTTTTTACAGGTTTGTTAGGAATACAGTGCCAGATCAAATTGGGCAGCCGACCGATTGGCTTATTAATTTTTAACGGCAGAAAACATCAGAAGGAAGAGCCGGGCTGCTGTAAAAATTCCAGCTCTTCGGGTGTGGAATCCCGTCCCAGAATTTTATTTCGGTGGGGATAGCGACCAAAGCGGTCGATGATCGCTTTGTGCCGGCGTTCATATTCCAGATTTTCCTCAAGCCCCAGAGCGCTGAATACCTCAATGGCGATCTCATGCATTTCCGGATCTTCACTGTGCATCAATGGCATGTAGAGAAATAAGCGCTCCTGTTGAGTCAGCGAACGATCATCACCGACTTCAATCGCTGCCAGAGTCAGCTGCAGAGCAAAGTCGTCAGCCGCAAAAGCCTGGGGGGTATCCCGATAGATATTACGGGAGAACTGCTCCAGTACAATAACCTCGGCCAGTCTGCCTCGGGGCTGAAAACGCCACTCCGCCAGTCGTCGCAGCTTGGCCTCAATCAGGGTGGATTCAAAACGCTCCCGGATTGTCTGATCCAGTGCATCGTCTTTAACCCACCACTGTTTTGGACTCAGTTCGTTAAACCAAAATTCAATAACTGGTTGCCACAGCATAGGTCTACCCTGTTTCTATTGATGTTTTCTGACTATAAAAGCTAAAACGACAGATTGCCAATTCCCACTCTTACAGTCAGATATAACATCAATATTCAATAGGCACGATATGCTCGGAATAGAGCGTGTAACCGGCAACAGCCAATTCAGTATCTTCGGAATCGACCGATAAGCGACCACTTACCCAGATCGCATCTTCCAACAAAGATTCCGCAATCGGGATCTGAGTCTTCACATAGATAATCTGATTGGAGGGGGGTGGCGGTGTATGAATACAGGCACCGAAATAAGGCACCAGCAGAAACTCGGTCACACCTTCCGGTGTAGTTTCCAGTGGCGCGATATACCCGCCCAAACGCACGGGCAAACCGTCCAATTTGCCCAGTACAGGAGCAGACTGGTACGCCTTCTGCAGCTTCTCCATGATCTCGATAATCAGAGGGTCATCATCGGTCAGCATGGCGATCTTCTCGGGATCGTACTGATCCAGAATCGCATCCGCCCGAAAGCCTTCCGGGATCAGATCTTCCCAGCTCAGATCCAGCAGGCGGTCTTCATCATTCCAGCGGGATTGCACCAGAGGTGATAACTGATCAAAGCCTTCGGGCTTATCCGCTGCCTGAGCTATCGACAGGGTCATACCAAATGCGATAGTGAGCATTAACCACTTAATAGGTTTAGAGAGCCGTTTCCCCACGCCTGTATCCTTTTCCAGAACAATAAATCAGATAAATGTTGAGCCACGTAAAACGCCATCATAGACGCACGGACAGCCCTTCCGCCAGCGAGATGCGATACGCCCGCATTCCCGGCCATAGTCCGACCAGTAAGCCAGCAAAAGCGATGATGCTAAGAAGTTGCAGCTCGGTCAAACTAAAACCGGCTACCGGTAACCAGATTCCCCATATCTCATACACCCAGGGAGCCGCAACCAACAACAACAAATAGAAAAGCCCTGCGCCCAGCAGCAAGCCTAACAGGGTCAGAATAAAGGCTTCAGCCACCAGCAGTAACATCACCTGCATCGGTCTGGCGCCAATCGCCCGTAAAATAGCGATCTCACGGCGACGTTCATTCAGCCCTGTCAGAATGACCGACATCAGACCAACAAGACCACTGATCACCACAAAACCAGCGACCACCAGCAACGCATTTTCAGCCACGCCGACCAACTTCCACAGCTGCTGTAAGGCAACGGCAGGCATCACCGCCTGTAAAGGCTCACCCACCATGTTCAGGCCCTGACCACCGTCATTGATCCGCCGCTGCAACTTAAACAGCTGGGTTTTCTTTTTCACCCCAACCAGGAGCGCGGTAATCGCTTCCGGCTGCAACTGTCCGGCATCCAGCTCGGCCTGCTGCCCCTGTTTCTCAGCAAAGCGGGCACGAATATCACTCAGCGCCGGTTTGCCCCAGCCGACATGAATCGCTTCAATACTTTGCAGACTGACCAGCACCGAACGGTCCACCGGCGTTCCGGTTCGCTCCAGCACGCCCACCAGTGTAAAGGGCTTATCATCGTGTTCTTTAAAGCTATGCCGCCCCATGCCGTGAGCGATTACTATCTTCTCACCGACCTTATAGCCAAGCTTTTGGGCGACTTCTGCTCCGATAACCGCCTCATAAAGCTCACTAAAGGGTTTGCCACTGTCAAAACTCAGAGCCTGCTTGCGACCGTATTTATAGAGATCAAAGTAAGCGGCATCAGTCCCCATCACCCGATAGCCTTTATGGGAATCCCCCAGCGCCAGCGGCAGTGTCCAGGCGACTTCCGGCATGGCGGCGATCTCTTCTGCAGCTTCCCAACTCATATTGGCACTGGCGTTGCCCAGTTGAAAAACAGAATAGAGCAGCAGCTGAATATCACCACTGGGCGCGCCAACAATCAGGTCGGTACCTGAGATGGTCTGATTAAAACTGGTACGGGCCTCGGTTCGCACCCGCTCAACGGTCAGCAACAAAGCAACGCTGAAGGCGATGGTCAGCACCGAAAGAAAAACCGTCAGGCGACGATTCAACAGGCTTTTGAAAGAGAGTCGCAGCAGCGTTGGCAGATTAAGCTTCATCGGTTTGCCTCCTGCGAATAAGTGTCTCCAGCGGATAAAGCGCGGTTCAGGCTGGGCAGATGCAGATGCTGGTCAAAGTGAGCTTTAAGGCCGTCATCGTGACTGACAAACACCAGCGAACTACCACTTTGCTCGGTTTCGGCCATCAGAAGCTGCAAAAACTGATCCCGGCTTTCACGGTCCAGTGCCGAGGTCGGCTCATCAGCAATAATCAGATCCGGAGCACCGATAAGAGCACGGGCGACAGCTACTCGCTGCTGCTGACCAATACTCAGGTTCATCACCGATTGCGTCCAGAGCGATTCCGGCAGCAGCAAACGGCTCAACAGCCGCTTGGCCTCATCTAACGCACTAACCTTAGCCTGTTTCAGATTTGCGGCACGCTGGCGGGAAAAATCACAGGCCAGGGTGACGTTATCCAGCACATTCAGGTAGGGCAGCAGATTAAACTGTTGAAACACCAATCCGATATTATCCGCCCGGAAATGATCCCGTTTGGCGGCACTCAAGCCTTCAATTTGCTGACCAGCAATCGCGATATGACCTGTTTGCGGCACCACAACACCTGCCAACAAGGATAACAGCGTACTTTTACCGCAACCACTGGGGCCATAAACGAAGAGACGCTCTCCGGCATTCAGCCGGAAAGCGTCAATTTCAAGAGCGGCCTGACCCTGTCCGGGCCAGGCAAAGCTAATGTGCTGCAGATCGATAATGGCCTTTTCGTTTAACACCTTACCACTCAAGGTTTCCATCTCCTTCACGCTCGGTTACGACAACAGTACGCTCAGAGACCGCCTCAATACGTAGCAGTTCCAGATACGGCAGCTGGCTGAAGAGTTTCAGCTCCAGTGGTGATGCCTGCTCACTATCGCAATGGAAGGTATAACTGGCTTCTACATCCACGTGGCCATCTTCATGGTCATGTCCCTCATGATCGTGCTCATCATGGTCGTGGGCTGCGTGTTCATTTTCGTCATGATCGTGTTCGTCATGGTCGTGAGCCGCATGCTCATTTTCGTCATGATCGTGCTCGTCATGGTCGTGGGCCGCGTGCTCATTTTCGTCATGATCGTGTTCATCATGATCATCCGCATGATGGCGCTCTTTATGTCCATCAGGCGACAGGAAGGGCAATGACACCTCTCGTTCTTCCATCTCACAACTAATCGGCAGTGTCAGCCATTTTTCCGGATGATAGAGCACCTCCTCGGCATGATGCAGCGCTTCAAGCTCTTTATCATTCGTTGGTGCGTGTTCATATCCGATTACACTATCTGCTGCTGCGGTAAAGCTCACCGAGATCTCTTTGCCATCCTGTGCCAGAGCAAGATGGGCAACACCATGCTCGTGCGCACTCAGATCAGCAGCATTAACAGGAGCAGCCAGCCACAGCAACGATAAAATAGGTAAGGCCGCATTCAGGGGCAGCACCCGCTTGGCGCTGAAAGGGAATCGTTTTTTAAGAGCAACAGGTTTCATAGTTCATCCTTTGAAGGCCATCAGCCTGCGAGAACGCGAGGGTATAAAATTCAGGCCCTGATTGACAGTGAGTTATTGATACTGCGATTAAAGCCCGATGTTAAAACGCTGTTTTTAACCGGGTCATTAGGCCCCCACAGGGCCAGCAATGCTACGAGGGTTGAGAGTTATAATAGAAAACAAGAAACGTTACAACATAACATTTAATCATCCTTTGCCCATGCTAACCCAACAGACCAAAGCAGCCCTTAACTTGGCAATCCCCAGCGGGGCTGAAATAATACCGATGCTATCACCACTGCCGGTCAACGAGGTGTATAGGCAATCCGCCTCTATGCCAATCATCATGAACACGATACAAGCAATACAAACGACGAGCATCCGGAATACCAACTGCTATGAATGCTGCAAAACGCTATGAAATTTTCTCCCGCCTGCGGGATAACAACCCTCACCCGACGACAGAGCTGAACTATTCGAGCCCGTTCGAACTCCTGATTGCAGTGCTGCTATCAGCCCAGGCAACCGATGTTGGCGTTAACAAGGCAACCGACAAGCTTTACCCGGTGGCCAACACCCCTCAGGCGATTTATGACCTGGGTGTTGATGGTCTCAAGGAGTACATCAAAACCATCGGTCTGTTTAACAGTAAAGCCGAGAACACCATCAAGACCTGCCGGATTCTGTTGGATAAACATAATGGCGAAGTCCCGCAAAACCGTAAGGACCTTGAAGCCCTGCCCGGCGTGGGCCGTAAAACCGCGAATGTGGTGCTGAATACTGCGTTTGGTCAGCCCACCATCGCCGTGGATACTCATATCTTCCGGGTGTCGAACCGTACCGGTATCGCCAAGGGTAAAAATGTTGATGAGGTGGAGCAGAAGCTACTGCGCCATGTGCCGAAGGAGTTCAAGCTGGATATTCACCACTGGCTGATCCTCCACGGCCGTTACACCTGTGTGGCCCGCAAGCCCCGTTGCGGCTCCTGCCTGATCGAAGATCTGTGTGAGTTTAAAGAAAAAACTGAAATCTGATCCCAATAGCCCACCCCTTTCACCTAGCGGGCTGGGCTTATTGCCTGCGCCACAACCCTGCTGCTGGCCTCGATCTTGCGCTGAGCGGTTACCGATTGTAACCCTCCTGTGGTTTATCTGCGGTAACGCAAAAGACCAGAGCAAACCCGATATGTCATAAAACTGTCATTTGACCTTGCCCGACCTGAAACGTATCGTCGTTGTATATACATTGCATATCACAACGATATTCAATACTGAAACAGGCAGGGCTTTGCTATGCCGCTGGACAAAAAGAAGAAAAAAAACAGTCAGCTGATTATCCGTATTAATCAGGAAGAAAGAGATGAATTTGTCTCTCTGTGCGATGAGCTGGACACCAGTGCCGCCAGGGAAGTCCGTCGTTTTATACGCAGTTTTCTGGCAGAACATCAGACAAGCGATAGTCAGTCGTCTGGTTGATTATCCGTTGTTCTGCAAACCAATCGCTCTGATTTGATGGAAACCCCACTGATCAGCAGGCGTTTTTTCAAAGTCGGTGAGTTTCTCACCGCACTCAATCTGAAAGGAGCAATACCATGGCTAAGGTAGCTAAGAAAGACGTTAAAAAAGAGATCAAAGCACGCGAAGCTAAGATCGAGAAGCACGAAGGCAAAGTTAAAAAACTGAAAAAAGCTCTGAAAAAAGCTAAGTAAGTTTTAGTTTTGTGCATAAAAAACGGCCTGCGGGCCGTTTTTTTTATGTCCTTTATTTACTTCCAGCCCTTTCCTCTGCCAGCCCTCTCTTTTCATCACCGTTAACCGTCTTTCCGGGACACCTGCGTACCCCAAAGACCGATCAGCCGTTCTGTTTCAGCGCCGAAGATGCGCTTTTTGTGCAGCAGTCTGACAGCTAACTTGATAAACTTGCCTCCCCCCGACACAGACTAAAGAATGGATTTTTTGTGAACCCGAGCCACACCACGCTACAGGCCCTTCAGCAAAACAGAAACGCCCCGGTCAAATGGAACACCCGCCGGGAAAGTACGCCGTTTCAGGTATTTCTAATAGGGCTGATTATCAGCGGCCTGTTTCTTTCCTTACCGGCTAAAGCGGAAATAACGGTGACGGATGACCAGCACACCGCTCTGACACTACCAGAGCCTGCCAATCGTATTGTTAGCCTGGCACCAAGTATCACCGAATTACTGTTCAGTGCGGGAGCCGGTGACAAAGTTGTCGCAGTGGTTCAGTACAGCGACTATCCGGAAGCGGCCAAAGCATTACCACGCGTGGGCGGTTACACCCAATTGGATGTCGAACGTATTTTGGCGTTACAGCCGGATCTGGTCATCGGCTGGCAAAGCGGTAATCAGCCACAGGCACTGGAGAAACTGCGCCAGCTGGGCATTCCGGTATATATCACCGAAACCCGTTTTCTGGAGCAGATTCCGGAGACTCTGGAACGTTTTGGCAAGCTTGCCGGCACCGATGATACCGCAACCCGGGAAGCAACCCGCTTTCGCAATACGCTGAACCAGCTCAAAAACCAATATCAGAACAAAGCCTCTGTGAGCGTTTTTTATCAGGTCTGGAATCAGCCGCTGATCACCATCAACAAACAAAACCTGATCAACCAGGTCATCGAAGCCTGCGGTGGCCGCAATGTCTTTGCGGATCTGGACACGATTGCCCCACGTATCGATGTGGAAGCGGTACTCCAAGCCAACCCGGATGCCATTGTTGCCAGCGGCATGGGGGTTGAACGTCCGGAGTGGCTTGATGAGTGGCTTAAATGGCCCGCCATCAGTGCCGTCAAAAATGACCAGCTGCACTTTATTCCTCCCGGCCATATCCAGCGTCAGACCGTGCGTGTGCTGCTGGGCGCTGAGCGTCTGTGTCAACAACTGGACCAGACCCGGATGCTGAAGATGACCTCAGGTCAGGAAGGTTCGGTACAGTGACCACAAACGGTTGTGCTCCTTCCCGTAGCTACAGTCAGCAACAGAAGCTTAAAGTTGGCTTCTGGCTGGGAGGGATCGCCTTCGCCTGTGGGCTAAGCCTTGTCCTGGCACTACTGACTGGCAGTATCAACGTTACGATCGAAGATCTCTGGCAACTGGTTCAGTTTCAGCTGGGTCTGATTCCCGAGCCCGACAATAGATTATCTGCAACAGTGATCACTGAACTGCGCTTACCACGGGCGCTTTCCGCTCTGGTCGTTGGTGCCGAACTGGCTTTGGCCGGTTGTCTGATGCAGGTGCTGCTGAGAAACCCACTGGCCGATCCTTATGTACTGGGGGTTTCAGGTGGTGCCGCTGTGGGAGCTCTTTTAAGCATTATGGCGGGGCTGGGCAGTTTCTGGGTTTCCGGCAGTGCTTTTGTTGGAGCACTGACAAACCTGCTGTTGGTATTTGGTCTGTCCCATGCCAGTGGGGTCTGGTCACCGTCCCGATTATTGTTAACCGGTGTTGTTACCGCTGCCGGTTGGGGAGCGGTGATCAGTTTTATGCTCTCCATCGGCGAAGACAATCAGCTGCGCGGCATGCTGTTCTGGCTGATGGGCGATCTGAGTCGCGCCAGCCTGCCCGGCTGGCACGGGCTTTTTCTGGTGCTGAGTTTGGGTATCAGCGCCCTGCTGGCCCGCCCGCTGAATATGATGCTGCGCGGCGAACTGCAGGCGAAAGCGCTGGGGGTTGCGGTTTACCCCCTGCAGATCACCCTCTACCTGCTGGCATCGGTACTGACCGCTTCGGCGGTAACGCAGGCAGGGAGTGTCGGTTTTCTGGGGTTAGTGGTGCCCCATATTCTGCGTCTGAGCCTGGGTTCTGACCATCGGCTGCTGTTACCCGCAACCGCGTTATCAGGTGCCTGCCTGCTGCTATTAGCTGATACCCTCGCCCGCACCCTGATCGCCCCGCAGCAACTACCGGTGGGTGTGATTACTGCTTTTATCGGTGTTCCGGTTTTCCTCTGGGTACTGCAAAAAAGTAACCGGGGGACGATATGATACCCAGCAGCAAGCCAAAAACCTTGTTAGCCTGCCACGATCTGACCGTCAGTATTGGCGGCAAAACCCTGTGTCAAAACTGGCAGCTGGAGCTTCAACCCGGCGAGATCTGGGGCATACTGGGAGGCAACGGAGCCGGTAAAACGACCTTGCTGCATACGTTGGCCGGATTGCGGGAAGCAGATCAGGGCGAGGTTCTACTGCAGGGCAACCCGCTGCAACAGCTGAAAAATCGTGAACGGGCCCAACAGCTCGGTTTTTTGCTTCAGGACGACAGCACAGCCTTTCCGGCGACGGTACTTGAAACCGCGTTGCAGGGACGACATCCTCATATGGGACTGTTCAGCTGGGAAAGCTCAGAAGATGAAGCAATCGCAATGATCGCATTGGAACAAGTCGGCCTGAGCGATTACTGCCAGCGTAATATCGACCAGCTCTCCGGTGGTGAACGCCAGCGACTCAAGATCGCCACACTTATGGTGCAGCAACCCAAAGTTTGGCTATTGGACGAACCGGCCAACCATCTGGATCTGCATCATCAGGTCAGTTTGCTGGAACAACTGATCCGTTCAGTGAAAGCCAACTCAGGGACACTGTTGATGAGTTTGCATGACCTGAATCTGGCACAGCGCTTCTGTGACAAACTGATCCTTCTTTTCCCATCTGACGCAAACGGTAGCGGGCCTGAGATGGGCGATAAAGCGGAACTGCTGACCGAAGAGAAACTTGAGCGCCTCTATCAACATCCGATTCGCCGTTTGGCAACTGAAGCCGGGACTGTATTTATTCCGGCCTGACCCTCTTTCATTCAGCTCAACAGGAACTCTTATGACGCCTTTACCCCTATCTGGCAAAGCAACCCTTCTGCGCACGCTCTTTTGCCTGATCCTCCTGACGTTTGCCGTTTCGGCACAGGCGGCCTGGTGGTCGCTGGGTGATGCTAGCGATGAAGACCGTGGTTATCAGGCTGAGCTTCCCGTGAACGAGAATTACCGGTTTGAGTGTGGTGCCTGTCATATCGCCTACCCGCCTCAGGTACTGCCTAAAGCCAGCTGGCAGAAGCTGTTTGCTAATCTGAATGATCACTTTGGTGAAGCCGCGACACCAGATAATCATCAGGCCGAAATCCTCAGCTATCTGCAAAACCACGCCAGCGACAGCCAACGGGCAGGCAAGTTTAAAGACTTCACCAAGCGCTTACAGAACCCGGCCCCCATCCGTATTACCGAGCTGAATTTCTGGCGGCTGAAGCACGACAAGGTGCTGAAAAAGAAAGCCCGCTTTATTACCGACAACCCGGATGTCGGCAGCGCCAGCCGCTGTAACGCCTGCCATGAAGATGCAGAAAAGGGGCTCTTTCAGAAACACACAGTCCTCATCCCTAACATTGAGAAGCGGGAGTACAAATAACGCCCATTAATCGCAGGCGGATTAAAAGCCAGCTGATTAATTACCATCTGCAGGCTACGTTGTAATCAGAGGACTTCACCCCCACTCTCTTCACTTATTACGCCATAACATCAGTTATGTCACAGGATACGATTTTGGCGACTGTTTGAACCTGACCGATTAGCGGAGAAATTATGCGTTTACTACACACCATGTTGCGGGTTGGCGACCTGCAAAAATCCATCGAGTTTTACACTAATGTGATGGGTATGCAGCTGCTGCGTCAGTCTGAGAATGAAGAGTATCAATACACCCTGGCTTTTCTGGGGTACGGCGATGAGTCCGACACCACGGTGATCGAGCTGACCTATAACTGGGGCACCACAGAGTATGATCTAGGCAACGGCTTTGGCCATCTGGCAATCGAAGTAGATGATGTTTACAGCGCCTGCGATAAAATCCGAGCGGCTGGTGGCACCATCACCCGTGAGCCAGGTCCGGTAAAAGGCGGCACGACCGAGATTGCCTTTGTCCGTGACCCCGATGGTTACGCGATTGAGCTGATCGCCAGTAAGTTTGCCGGTAAAGGTCTGGGTAAAGACTGATCAGAGCGAAGGGCGATACAATCAAGATTTAACGGCAGCGGGAGTCTCTGATTCCCGCTGCCGTTTTAGCTTCAGGTACAGGAATCGATCTGAATTCCGACAACATTAAGGACTACGCCATGACAAGGAAGCCGAGCACAACAGCACTCCTGAGCCTGCTTTTACTCACCTCACCAATGCTTAGTCAGGCTGAGAATAAAAGTTCTACCTGCTTTGGTACCACCGCCAATGGGCGACTGGAAAACGGACTTGAACTGCCCGCCAGCGGTAATAACTTTGAAAGCTACAGCAGGCTTGCCCGGTTTGCCGGACGCACCTATGTGCATTCGGAGGTGCATGCCATTTTGTTGAACGCTTATCGGAAGTTAGAAAGCGAGCAGCCCGACAAAGTCTACAAGTATGCCGAAACAGGTTTTGAGGACGGTGGTAAATTCTCTCCCCATAAAACCCACCGCAACGGCCTGTCAGTCGACTTTATGACGCCAATGCGAGACTCAGAAGGGACTTCAGTTCATCTGCCAACCCATCCATTCAATAAGCTGGGCTACAACATAGAACTGGATTCCAAAGGCCATTATGAAGACCTCAGCATCGACTACGACGCCCTGGCCGCTCACATTGTGATGCTGGACCGAGCCGCTAAAGAAAGGGGACATAAAGTCTGGCGGGTCATTTTCGATCCCAAACTACAGAAACCACTTTTTGATACCCAATATGGCGACTATCTGCGTCAAAATATCCTTTTTTCAAAAAAACGCTCCTGGGTACGTCATGATGAACACTATCACGTCGACTTTATCGTTCCCTGCAAAACACTATAAATCAGGACACATCCCTGCAGCTGGAATTCAGATAACCAATATTACCAGACAGCAACCAACCACTCCGGCCTGACCAGTCTGACGAATGCTAAGCAGGAAACCGATCCCTGCTTGAGCTATTTTCAAACAGGTGTTTAAATGCTTTCAGAATCAGTTTCGGAGCTCACTCAAGGAAGTGTACTCAAAGCAAACCTACTGAGATTCCGTCTGAAGCCCAAATAAATACAATACTGAGGGATTTATGTCTGACACTAAACGGATCGCCTTTGAGCGCTCAGGCCACACTGCCATCGTACGCTTTAACCGCCCGGAAAAAATGAACGCGCTGGATATGGCGACCTTTGCCGAAATCCTGCAGATTCAGCAGGAAATCGCGGCGGACAATGCCATCCGGGTTGTGGTGCTGACCGCAACCGGAGATAACTTCTGCGCCGGTCTCGATATTCAGGGTGTAATGACCGATCCCAATGCAGTTGAGACGCTGCTCAGTCAGCCGGAGGATTATCAACTGGCAGACGCCAAAGCACTGGGCAACTATGTGCAGCAGGTGGTTGTTGGCTGGCAGCAACTTAAAGTGCCGGTGATTGCTGCTCTTAATGGTTATGTATTTGGCGGTGGGCTGCAGATTGCTCTGGCTGCAGATTTTCGTATTGCTCACCCTGAAAGTCAGCTTTCCGTAATGGAAATCCGTTGGGGCATTATTCCCGATATGGGCATTTCGGTAGTCGCTCCTTCCGTTGTCGCCCGTGATCAGCTGAAAATGCTGGCAATGACCGGAGAACGGATTTCAGGAGCACGGGCAGAGCAGATCGGTTTGGTCACTCAGGTTGACGCGGAGCCGGACGATGCAGCACTTAAGCTTGCCGAAATACTCAGCGATAAGAATCCTCAGGCAGTTCAGAGCATCAAGCAACTCTTCGATAGCGAAAATCTGTCACCGTCAGAAAGCCTGGCTCTGGAAGAAAAACTGCAACGCCAGATTCTTTTCAGCCCAAACCAGATAGAGGCCGTTCAGGCGAATCTGCAGAAACGTCAACCCGAATTTAGCTAACGATCTTATTTGCAGCAGCTGCCTCTTTCGCCTGATCATGATCGAACAGATTTCCCATCAGGCGAAAGCTGATCCAGACCAAAGGATAAGTACTGACGACTGTCGTCAGTATATCGGCAAAGGTATGGTAATCCAGCTCCATCATCAAGAGTCCATAACCCGCTCCCGATAACAGCGCTACCACCAGTACCATAAGGCCTGTTAAAGAGATCAGCCATGGACGTACTGAAGGCTTGTCTGCCACAGGTAACAGAGCCAGTGCCCACAACGACTGATAGAGTGGCAGCAAAACTGCCGTATGAGTGCTGTAATCCAGCCCCCAGCTACGCCATAAGCCAAGGTAATGCTCCAGTGCACTAAAACCAAAGATCAGACCGAAACTCACCAGTAACATGAACACAACAGCTTTGAGATACTTGGCCCGATAGGCGACACCAAAAACCAGACCACCCAAAACCGGCGTATAAAGATCAGCAATCAATGGCCACATAAAAGCTCCGTTTAAGTCGTTTGCGCCACCAATGAGAATCCTGGTGACATTTATCCTACAAAACTCGACTTGTAAAACTTTATCTACAAATCAATATGTTAGAACAGCTTTACCCTCTATGCCTTTACCGTTAGTCTAGCCGCCTACTGTCATGAGACAGTTCAAACTTGGTTTTTGTTCTGACGGAGGAATCCGGAGTTCCTGCTATGGATCCATTAACGAAAAACATTACTGAACGGGCGCGTCAGCTGACCCGTGATCTGCTGGAACCGCACACTGAGGTGTTTAAAGGTGCCGCTGAGCTTACTGCAAGCGGTTCTCAGGCGTTGGGTATTGTAAACTCTGAACTGACCCGACTGGCCCTGAGCTGTCAGCAGACTGAGCAGAAAGAAGCCATTATCGAAGGTTTCTCTCTGGCATTGGCGCAACTGAAATGGAATGCAGAGGATGCGGCTTATCTGGTGCGCAATCTGGAAAAAGAACTGCTGCCACGCTCTACCCGGATCAACTAACCGATTGCAGCTTGAAGCGTTCACCCTAATATATCCTTCCAAAAGCCTTATTGATTGCCAGCAATATGCAGGCTATTTTTTATCCTTAACAAAACGCTAACCGGCAGAGATATTCGGATAGCGTTTCATTCGCCAGGCCTTCTGCACACCTTCGATCACCAGCAAACCAACCGCCGTCCAGATAGCGATATACGTCAAACGCTCGTGCTCGGCAATGCTTTCCCCTAACAACAAAGAGACAAAGACCAGCAGGACCGGCTCCAGATAACTGAGCAAGCCAAACAAGCTAAACGTCAACAGCTTCGCCGACAACAGATAGAAGATAAGTGCCAGCGCACTGATCAGCCCCAAACCTATTACCAGCCACCAGAGAGAAGTGTTCTGAGAAAAAGCATGGATTTCGCCCGCTCCAAGAGCAAACCAGGCCGCCATAGGCAGCAGCAAAAACATGTCACACCAGATACCGCCCAAGTGGTCATTACCCTGCCAGCGGCGCAGTAAAAAATAGAGGGGGTAACCAATTGCTACCACAAAGGTCGCCCAGGATACCCCGCCGGTTTGCCAAACCTGATTAGCAACACCAACCAGAGCTGCCAGCACCGCCAGAAGTTGCCAGCGTGATAATTGCTCGCCATAAACAAAGCGCCCCAGAACAACCATCACTAACGGCATCATAAAATAACCCAGCGAAACAGGAAGGCCGTTACCATTGAGCGGGGCCCACATAAAGAGCCAAAGCTGCACACCCACAAGTGATGCCGACAGAGGCAATCCAAGCCAAAGTGAAGGACGCTTTTTCAGCTCCTGAAACAGGGAAACCACTAAACGCCACTCACCGCTCAACCACAAATAAAGACTCACTCCGGGCAGAGTAAACAGCATACGCCAACCAAAAATCTGCTCACCATCAAGGGGTGCCAGCCAAGCCGGATAATAATACAGCAAGGCAAACATAAAGGATGATGACAACAGCAAGGCAACTCCGTTTGTCACGGCTTAACTCCCTTTAACAAAGCAAAAAATGATGATCAACAGAAGCCACCCAGCAACCGTAGAAGTCGAAAGCAGGCGATGTTACCAGTTTTAAACCAAAGAGAAAGCAGGTGAGAAAAATATCGTTTATTTTTCAAAAGGTTAATTATAAGCTGCCACCCGAAGTGAAAGCGTTGAATGATGTCTGATCCGGCCAGAGAAAACCCGCCGATAAATATCCGCCACTGAAACACCTGTTGACTATTTATTTCGGGCAATTTCGGGAGTTTAGGCTGGCGAATACCTGCAAAACCGCTATCATTACCCATTGCTGCGATCTAATGATTACAGATCAAAGAATCAGACACACAATCAGGTAAATTAAGAAGCCCCATGCAATCCTACGAAGAAGTTCTTGTTGCCATCCGCCAAATCATTCGCGGTATTGATCTACATTCCCGAAAGTTGAATAAGAGCACTGGTTTAACTGGCCCTCAGCTGGTTATTTTGCAGGAACTGGAAAAAGGTGGTGAACACTACACCATTCGTGAGCTGTCCCAGATGGTCAACCTGAGTCAGGCCACAGTGACCACCATTTTGGATCGTCTTGAAACCAAGGGACTGGTAGTACGTCAGCGCAGCACCATTGATAAGCGTAAAGTACACGTTCTTCTGACTGAGAAAGGTACAGAACTACTGAGCGAATCACCGACCGCGCTGCAGGAAGAATTTATCGCCAAGTTTCAAAGCCTTGAAGGTTGGGAACAAAACCTTCTGCTTTCTTCCGTACAACGCATCGCTCAGATGATGAACGCTGAAAAACTGGATGCCGCACCTTATCTTGAGGTCAGCAGCTTTACTCCCGAGAAAAAATAAACACTCGCGCTATCGTCTTCAGCAACCGGAGCCCCCTCCGGTTGTGACCTAATTTCATCTCTCATCGATCCGAATGACCAACAAGGCTACCTTTATGGAACAACTCTGCGTGCCTCAGGGCCAGTTTCAGCTAAGCCGCTTCCCCCTTCGTCAGAAAGACACTCTAAGAGCCTGGGATGCCGCTGACGAATATATCCTGAACCATCTGGCTGAGGAGCAGACCAGCTTAACCGGCAATATCCTGATCCTGAATGACAGCTTTGGTGCGTTAAGCACCGCACTGGCAGCACACCAGCCCGCCATGATGAGCGATTCCTTCCTTGCCAGTGAAGGTTTAAAGCAAAACTTACGTCAGAATGAGATTACCGAAGACAACGTCCGCTTTCTGAATAGCCTGCAGACCCCAGAACAACCTCTGGATCTGGTGCTGATTAAGCTACCGAAAAGTCATTCCATGCTGGAAGAACAACTGCACCGCATCCGCCCTTTTATTCATACCGGAACCCGTGTTATTGCCGGGGCGATGACCAAGCTGGTGCACACCAACACCCTGAAACTGTTTGAACACATCATAGGCCCGACCAAAACCTCACTGGCAGTCAAAAAAGCCCGCCTGATTTTTTCAGAAGTGGCTGAGCTTAACCTACCGAAAAATCCTTACCCGCTGACTCTGGATCTGAAGGGCGAACAGTTTACCCGCAATCACTACACCCTCAGCAACCATGCCAACGTCTTCTCCCGCGAAAGCATGGATATCGGCTCCCGCTTCTTTCTGCAGACTCGTCAGCAGGAAAATATCGCATCCGATGAAGCTCTATCGATTATCGATCTGGGCTGTGGTAACGGAGTGGTTGGCGTTATTGCCGCGGAGCGCTTCCCTAATGCACAGCTGCATTTTGTTGATGAGTCCTATATGGCGGTGGATTCCGCGCGCATCAACTTCCAACGCGCCTTCCCCGAGCGGGAAGCTCACTTTACCGCGACCGATTGCCTGGCAGGGCTTGAAGCCAATAGCGCGGATCTGATTCTGAACAACCCACCCTTTCACCAGCAGAATGTGGTCGGTGACTTTATCGCTCTGCAGATGTTCAAAGAATCGAAAAAGGTACTCAAGAAAGGGGGCGCGCTTTGGGTCGTCGGTAACCGACACCTAGGCTACCACGCCGCTCTGAAACGCCTGTTCGGCAACTGCACACTGGTCGCCAGCAATAAGAAGTTTGTCGTGCTGAAAGCGGTGAAGCGCTGACTATCAACTAGTTTTAGCAGATCCATTGACTTCTCGCACTAGCGTGCAATTTCTAAAGCTCTATTCTTAACTTGAAAAACCACAAGGAAAGGTTCAAGGAGAATCACATGAGTATCAAACCCGGCCCTAAACCAAAAGCAGAGTCAACTGGAAAAACTGATCGTAGAAGACGAGTAACTCCTGAAAATAAAAAGAAGCACCCTACCCTAAAAGAACATGAACACAAAAAGGATGAGTAAAAAAATGCCCTCACTGATGAGGGCACTTTTGATCCAGCCACACCGCCAGCAATCACTCACAAGGCAGCAGCTTTACGCTGCGGGATAAGAAACTCAGCCCTTTGGTGCCACGATAACCCGCCATAACCGCTTCGATCAGAGGCTCCTGTGCATTTTCATCGGTTGCCCAATGCACGATGAAGTTAGCGCCTGCTCCGCCGGAAAGATCCTGCTGGTCGATCACGAAAGATGCTGTCGCCATGGGCGCCAAAGCAAACCAACTACTCATCAGGCTATCAAGTTTTTTCCCAGTGGTATCAAAGTAATTAACGCTTTTTATAATCAATCGCTTATCAGCATTCATATTACGGACGCTCAGGGTCACCGCCAGCGGTACCTGGGAGCTTTCAGACAAATAGATATGTGAATAGGCCGGAACATAAACCGAGCAATCACGAGTGGCTTTGACCTCTTCCGGCTTTACCGGATAAAAGTGCGCGCCATGGCCGGGGCTTTTACGCAACAGTTCACTCTGAGCCGGTGACGCGACCATAAACGCAATAAGCACCAGCCCAAACTTCAATACCTTCTTCATAAACTGCTCCCTCTGTCCTTTGCTGATATACCCGCAGTATACCCAGTTACCCTGTGCGGGGACGAGTACGGATATTATTCAGAACACAGGTTGTAACGATTTGATGAGACAGATCAGAGATTAAGAAAGGGAAGACATCGCAGGCATAAAAAAACCGGCCCCGTGAAGAAGGCCGGTACTTCTAACCAATTGTTGCGTTCGTTGGCTCAATCTTAAACGCAACACAGAAGTTCAAGAGTGTGCAGGTGCCACTAGCTTTTGACTAAAGGGATTAGCAAAAAGTGCTATGCAGGCTGACGTGCAGGCTCAGTTGCACGCCGGACAATCCGAGCGTCCGGATCACAGACGCTCGAATACGGTTGCCACGCCCTGGCCCATGCCGATACACATGGTCGCCAGACCGAGGGTTCCCCCCTTCTGCTCCATAACATTCAGCAGAGTGGTAGAGATACGGGTACCAGAACAACCCAGAGGGTGACCCAGTGCGATTGCGCCGCCGTTCAGATTCACTTTGTCGTCAACCTTATCCAGCAGTTGCAGATCTTTCAGTACAGGAATCGCCTGTGCCGCGAAGGCTTCGTTCAGCTCAACGTAGTCGATATCGTCGATGCTCAGACCCGCCGCTTTCAGTGCTTTCTGAGACGCCGGCACAGGACCGTAACCCATAATGGACGGATCACAACCCGCGACACCCATAGAGCGAATCTTAGCGATAGGCGTCAGACCCAGCTCCTGTGCGCGCTGTGCAGACATCACCAGCATGCCGGAAGCACCCACAGACAGTGCAGAAGACTGACCTGCGGTTACAGTGCCGTTGCGCGGATCAAATACCGGACGCAGACCCGCCAGACTCTCCATGGAGGTTTCAGGACGGATTACTTCATCATAGGTGATCAGCTTGCGGAAACCGTCAGCATCATGGCCTTCAACACCGATAATCTCTTTGTCGAAACGACCCGCCTGCGCGGCTTCATACGCCAGTTTGTGTGAACGCACACCGAAGGCATCCTGGTCTTCACGGCTGACACCGTGCATCTTGCCCAGCATTTCAGCGGTCAGGCCCATCATCATCGCGGCTTTAGCGGCATACTTGGAAGCCGATGGGTTAACATCAACGCCGTGCATCATGTCGACGTGGCCCATATGCTCAACGCCACCGACCATGTACACATCTCCCAGACCGGCCTGAATGTTAGCCACAGCGATGTGCAGTGCTGACATAGAAGAACCACACAGACGGTTTACGGTTTGTGCCGGTACGGTCTTAGGAATACGGGTCAGGATGGAGGCGTTACGGGCGATATCGTAGCCCTGCTCCAGTGTCTGGTTAACACAACCCCAAACGATGTCATCAATCTCAACCGGGTCCAGTGCCGTGTTACGGTCCAGCAGACCTTCCATTACAGCAGCGGATAATTCTTCAGCACGAACATTGCGAAAAGCACCATTCTTCGCTTTCGCCATGGCGCTACGGGCGCCATCTACAATTACTGCATCACGAGGATTCAGGCTCATGATCTTCTCCTAATTTTTTGTTCTGGTTCCGGCTGAGTCGCTCAGGCGATACCTCAGCCGAATATCGCGGTTCGGTTGCACGGCCGGAGCACTCGGGCTCCGCCGTGACTCAGTAACACTTAAAAGTAAGTCTTACCTTCTGCTGCCATCGCACGCATCTTCTCAGTCGGCTGGTACAGAGGACCCAGCTCTTCAGCGTACTTGTCTGCCATCGCACAGAAGGCTTCAAGGCCGATGCTGTCGATGTAGCGCAGCGCACCACCGCGGAATGGAGGGAAACCGATACCGAAGATCAGACCCATGTCTGCTTCAGACGCTGTTTCCACGATGCCATCTTCCAGACAACGAACCGTCTCGATGCACAGAGGAATCATCATGCGCTCAATGATCGCTTCGTCGGTCAGTTCACGATTGTCCTGCACCAGAGGTTTCAGCAGGTCGTAAGCGGCTTCATCCACCACTTTCTTCGGACGGCCTTTGCGATCTTCTTCATAGGCGTAGAAGCCCAGCTTGCTCTTCTGGCCCAGACGCTCCGCTTTGTACATCACGTTCAGAGCCGTTGTACCTTCACGGGCCATACGATCCGGGAAGCCCGCCGCCATCACATTGTTAGCGTGTTCTGCTGTATCCATACCCACCACATCCAGCAGGTAAGCCGGGCCCATCGGCCAGCCGAACTTCTCCATCACCTTGTCCACGCGCTGGAAGTCAGCACCGTGCTCGATCAGGCTCATAAAGCCGCCGAAGTAAGGGAACAGAATACGGTTCACCAGGAAGCCGGGGCAGTCGTTCACCACAACCGGGGTTTTGCCCATTTTCTTCGCGTAAGCAACGGTTGCTGCAATCGCTTTCTCGCTGGTTTTCTCGCCGCGAATCACCTCAACCAGTGGCATCTTGTGTACCGGGTTGAAGAAGTGCATGCCGCAGAAGTTTTCCGGACGCTTCAGGTTCTCCGCCAGAGAGGTGATAGAGATAGTTGAGGTGTTCGAGGTCAGGATGGTGTCTTCAGAGACCTGATCTTCCAGCTCTGCCAGAACCGCACCTTTTACTTTCGGATTTTCAACAACCGCTTCCACCACCAGATCAACGTCACCGAAGTCACCGTAGCTCAGGGTTGGGCGGATCGCATTCAGAGCATCCGCCATCTGCGCCGGTGTCATGCGCTTACGCTCAACACGCTTGGCCAGCAGTTTCTTGGCTTCATCAAGACCCAGCTGCAGTGCTTCTTCGTTGATATCCTTCATCAGGATCGGCGTGCCTTTATAGGCTGACTGGTAAGCAATACCACCACCCATAATACCGGCACCCAGTACCGCTGCTTTGTTCACCGGCTGAGCATCTTTTTCATAAGCGCCGGATTTTTTCTTCAGCAGCTGATCGTTCAGGAACAGACCCACCAGGCTGTTCGCCACCGGGGTGCGAGCCATACGGGCAAAGCTTTTCGCTTCTGCTTTCTGGGCTTTCTCACGACCTTCGGTCGCACCCTTCTGCATGCTCTTGATCGCTTCTTTCGGCGCCGGATAGTGTGGACCGGCCTGCGCGGCGACCATGCCTTTTGCCGTTTCAAACGACATCATGGATTCGATCATGTTCAGCTTCAGCGGCTCCAGTTTTTCCTGACGCTTCGCCTGCCAGTTCAGCTTACCGGCATTCGCTTCTTTGATCAGATCGATCGCTGCTGAATCCAGCTTCTCCGGTGCAACAACTGCATCCAGCGCGCCTTCTTTCAGAGCAGCTTCCGCTTTTTTCTCTTTAGTGGCGCAGATCCACTCGATTGCGTTGTCGTTACCGATAATACGTGGCAGACGAACCGTGCCGCCCCAGCCCGGGATGATACCCAGCTTCACTTCCGGCAGACCGACGCGGGCAGCGGTTGAGCCCACACGGTAATCCGTGGTCAGGCAGATCTCAAAACCACCGCCCAGCGCAATACCGTTGATTGCAGTAACGGTTGGGTACGGCAGATCTTCAACGCGGTTAAAGATCTGATGTACCGCCATGTTCATCTCAACCAGCTCTTCTTCAGACTGACCGAAAGCATCGTGGAATTCTGTAATATCCGCACCGACAATAAACACGTCTTTTGCACTGCGAATCACCAGCCCCTGAACACCGTCAGCTTTTACCAGAGCCTGAGTGGCCTCATCCAGCTCCTGAATGGTCAGCTTGTTGAATTTGTTGACGGATTCACCCTGCAGATCAAAGGTCAGTTCCGCAATACCGCCTTCAATCTCTTTTACCGTGATGGCTTTACCTGCGTAAATCATCCACTGCTCTCCCCATTGGGTCTTGGTTCTTTTCCTCAGCTGACGACTTAATCCTTATTGTTGTGATTGCGCGTCAGCTGAAGCCAGTTGTTCTGCTGTATGAGGTTCGGATTACTGAAACAGAGTTTTTTCAAGTCATGTTTCATACGAATATTTCATACAACCGTTTGAATATGGAATTACAATGCGTCAAAAATGGAAAACTGTCAAACCCTTTATAGGTTAAAAAATCACTTTTAGCGCGACCTTGGGGTCATAAATCTAGGACACAGAGCTCAGGATTGTCCCTGTTTGCGTTTAAAACCAATAAAAAAGCGCGAGGCAGCACCAAAAAAACAGGGAAAGGAGGCAGGGAACAGGAAGCAGAAACAACAGGCATAAAAAAACCCGCTTTCCGTAGAAAGCGGGTTTTTCGAATTTGGCTCCCCGAGCAGGACTCGAACCTGCGACCAA
>NZ_CEYNZH010000041.1:0-31646 GCF_982874595.1 Oceanospirillum sp.
AATATCGAACTCAGGCCATGGCAGCCGGATAAATAAAGTGTCCAACTTTATGGGGGCACTTCACTTCAGGGGCTTTCTTTTTATAAACGCTAGGTTCTGTTGATCAGCGTTGATCAGCGTTGATCAGGATTCTTCAGCAGATTCCCGTACCGGAAAGTGAACTTCGCTGCCGTCAGGCGCTACGCATTTGGCGCGGCCGGTCTGTTTGGCGTGATAAAGACGTTTATCGGCAATATCAACCAGATCTTTCCAGCTGTGGGTGTCGTCTTCATGTTGTTCCGAGAGGCCGATACTGGCCGTAACAGGAGTACCGTCTGGTAGTTCTGCCAACCCTCTTTCCATAATGCGAGACACGACATTTTTAGCTGATTCGGAATCCGTGTGAGGCAGTAAGATCAGAAATTCTTCACCACCCCAGCGGATTGCAGCATCACCGCGGCGGATACTTTCGCTTAGGGTTTTGGCGGCCTGACGCAGGACTTCGTCACCGGCATCATGACCAAGGGTGTCATTAATGTTCTTAAACTTATCCAGGTCGATAAACAGGACAGAGAAATTAGATTGCTGCAGGCCGGTTGCCCGAAACAGGGACTCCATGATGTCCATACCGGCCCGGCGGGTCAGTAATTTAGTCAGGCCATCATAGCTGGCTTTTACCATCTGGGAGATCAGGTAGCGAACCTGCTGCAGTGACGAGAACATGGAGACCCCCAGAATCACCAGCAGCAGCCAAAGCTGAACCAACAGCATATTCATATCGCTGCCTTCACTGCGGTAAAGTCCGAAACTCGCCAGTGCTACCAGAATCACCGAGAACAGCGTGAACTCTTTCAGGGTCAGCGGGAACAGTGCCAGAGAAGCGATCACCACATAGGGCAGCAGGCCATAAAGATGCATCAGGGTGGCAGCCATTCCATTGAGCTCTGTGATGGCGATTAATGGCGAGCTCAGCTGATAAAAGAGCGTTGGAATCATCAGCATGACCATGAGACTGGTAAGGGCGCGTTTCATGCCGATTCTCACTTTGCGGGTGATATAGGCCAGTGCAAAAAAAGCACCGCCGGACACCAGACGCATTACCACAAAGGTCAGAGCAATCTCCGTAGGGAAGTAAATCAGATCCAGGATTCCCCAAGCCGGAACGACCACGCCAAACAGGATAGCGAAGGGGAATATACGGCTGGCAATCAGATCTGCTCTGTGCTGCCGGATAATTTCCTGGTGGTCTTTTGCACTGACCAGATCGGCAAACTGTTCTTTGGAATTGACACCAAAAAGTTGGTATATGGAGAGTATCAGGGTGTTCACTTTGCCTTTATCCTTGGACACTTTAATTCTTATTTCTTGAGTGCCGGTTAAGTCACGAGGATTAATCGAGGGGCTAATGTAATCAGAACGATCGACGAGGCAAAGAGTTGGCCCCCCTTAGATGGAGTTCCTTTGCGATACATCAATAGAGGCCATCGGATGAGGGCTTAAAGCTCGATAGCGGTGCGGAATTTCTCCCGACGCAGGGAGATCAGGGAGCGAAATTTTCTCAGGTAGGAATTGCTGGCCAGCTCCCGACGGGCAAAGGCCTCGTATGTCTGCATATCCGGCACCAGTACCACGAGCACAAAATCCACTTCACCGGTGACCTGATAGCACTGGGTCACTTCCGGACAGGCACTCATCTGACGGTTAAAGCTGTCGTAAACATCCAGCGTGTCCCTGTCCATCTCCACTTCCACAATCACATTGATCAGATGCCCCACCACCTGAGGACTGACGATGGAAACATCCGCCATGATAACACCGCTTTCCCGCAGTTTTTTCACCCGCTTCAGGCAGGCGGGAGCGGATAGTCCTACCTTTTCAGCCAGCTTCTGATTGCTGATGCGGTTGTCTTTTTGCAGCAGGTTGAGAATCTTTTTATCGATACGATCCATAGTGGTGTGGGCTCTGTTAATAATATTTTGTATAGGGTTTTATTTTTCTAATTTTAAAAGATTTTTAGGATAAAAAAGAAATATTTATACGCATTGAGAGGCCTAAAAGAAATCTGTGAAAAACAAAGCGGAGTAAACTTGCTCTTTCTCAGTAATCGATGATCAGGTGTGGGCTATGGCGGTAACAGACAATTTCTCCTTTCAGCGATGGTGGCAGGGTTTCAGCCGCCAGACACTACCGACGCTGGGGCGGGAGATTTTTAATGTCAGCTGGATGTTGTTCAAGCTGATGATCCCTGTGCTGATTATCGTCAGGATTCTGGAAGCCTGGGGTGCGATTCCGGTGATCGCCCGTTTTCTGGAGCCACTGATGACGCTGGTCGGTCTGCCGGAAGCGATGGGGTTGGTACTGGCCACCAATCTGCTGACCAATATCTATGCTGCCATGATGGTCTTCTTTCAGCTGGCGACCGATTATCCGATGACCGTGGCGCAGGTCAGTATTCTGGGCGGCATGATGCTGATCGCCCATAGCCTGCCGATTGAGGTGCGCATTGTTCAGATGGCCGGTGTGCGCTTTGTGGTGGCGTTAATGATGCGCCTGCTTACGGCGCTGATCTTCGGGATTCTGCTGTTTCATATTTACGATGGGCTGGACTGGTTGCAGCAACCGGCGGAGCTGGTCTGGCAGGCACCGATTGAACAGACCTCCCATCTTGAATGGGCGTGGCAGCAGTTACAGAGCTTCGCCATGATCGTGGCCGTGATCGCGACGCTTATCAGCCTGCTGCGTTTTTTACGCTGGATTCATGTGGAGCGTCTGATGATCTTTCTGCTGCAGCCGGTGTTGCGCCTGCTGGGTATCCGGCCGGAAGCGGCCAGTCTGACCATTGTCGGTATGACCCTCGGCTTATCCTTTGGCGGCGGTTTGCTGATTGAAGAATCCCGCAAAGGTCATATCGACAAAAAAGATATTTTTGCCGCCATGCTACTGCTCAGTGTTTGTCACAGTCTGATTGAAGACACCCTGCTGATTATGGTGATGGGCGCGGATATCTCGGCAGCACTTTGGTTTCGTCTGATCTTCAGCCTGCTTCTGGTGGCGGTGGTGACCCGTTTGCTGCGTTATGCCAGCGATGAGTTCTGGCAGAAATATCTGGTGACGGGGAAGGTGGCTTCACCGAATGCCCGTCAGTCTGAACAAGAGGGTGCCGATACCACCCCATCCCATCATCAGGAGGTCGCTGAACGTGGCTGAAGATAAAGATCTGCGTCAGGGCGTTATCTTTGCACTGGCGGCTTACAGCATCTGGGGCATCGCACCGGTTTATTTTAAGTCAGTGGCTCATGTGCCCGCTTTTGAGGTGCTGGTACACCGGATTATCTGGTCAGTGGTGTTTCTGCTGCTGTTTATTGGTGCGACCGGCCGCTTAGGTAAGGTGATGGCGGTGTTTAAACAGCCGCGCCTGTTGGGCGGGCTGGTGGTAACGGCCCTGATTATCTCCCTGAACTGGCTGGTGTTTATCTGGGCGGTGGCCGAGGGGCGTATTCTGGAAACCAGTCTGGGCTACTTTATTAACCCGCTGATCAGTGTGTTTCTGGGCATGGTTTTTCTGTCTGAGCGTCTGCGCCCTATGCAGTGGCTGGCGCTGAGCTTTGCCGCCATGGGGGTGCTCTATCAGTTGATTGAGTTTGGCAGTCTGCCCTGGGTTGGACTGGTGCTGGCGTTCAGCTTTGGTTTCTATGGCCTGCTGCGTAAGCAACTGGTGGTGGAAGCGGTGCCGGGACTCTTTATTGAAACCCTGATTGTATTGCCGGTGGGGCTGATCGCGCTGGGCTGGATGCAGTCCGAGGGGACACTCGTTTTTGGTCACCAGAGCTTGCAAACGGATCTGCTTTTAATCGCAGCCGGTCTGGTGACCACTTTCCCTTTGCTGTTTTTTGCCGGTGCTGCCCGCCGGTTAGCCTTGTCGATGATTGGTTTCTTTCAGTATCTGGCACCGAGCATCACGTTCGTGCTGGCTGTGTATGTTTATGACGAGCCGCTGGACAGTAGCAAGCTGGTGACATTTGCTCTGATCTGGCTGGGTTTGCTGCTCTTTACCGGAGAGAACCGGCTGGCCAGTCGCCGCCAACGCAAACAGGCGGCGGCAGGCACTGCCGGAGGCTGATAGGCCGGTTAACGATCCACCGGAACACTGCTGCGGCTGTAACTGATCAGAGCCAGCAGCAGTATGCCCGCCAGGCTGCCGTGCAACAGGCTGTAAGACTGGAAATGATTCATCAGCCAGCCGGAAAGCGCCTGCAGAATCCCCACGCCGAAAAAGCCCACCAGTGTCAGATAGGCAACGCCCCGTCCCATCAGTTGGGCGGGGATAAAGCCCCGGCAGTGAGCCATGAGCAGAGCATAGGTGTAACCGAACAGCCCCACCATCATCAGACCACAGGCCGCCAGCCAGAAAGGCGGTGTCGGCAGACTGATCATCGCAAGTGAGAGGATTATTAGCAGGGTGCCTCCGATCACCAGAGGTTTGCGCTGGCCAGTCTGACGATCCAGCAGGCCATAGAGATACATGCCCAGTGTCATCATCAGCGACATGCCCAGCAGCAGATAACCCCGTTCACTGGCATCCTGCTGGTAGCTATCCGCCAGCCAGGGGCCGGCCCACAATCCACGAACTGTCATCAGTGCCGCATAGCCGGTCAGTACCAAAGGCAGCATCGGCCACAGAGCACGAATCAGGGCAACCTTGCCCATTCCGCCGATCATCTGCATCGGACTTTCCGGTTCACTACCTTCCGCCTGACGGTCGCGACCCAGAAAGATCAGACACGCCAGCGCTGAGCAGCTGGTAATCGCCAGAATGATCCACAGAGCGCCCCTCCAGCCAAGAGCCTCGGCAATCAGAGCAAAAGGTGTGGTACTGAACAGATCCCCAAGGTTGGCCAGAGTCAGCACCAGTGCTGTCATATAAGCGAAGCGTTCTGCGGAAAATCGGCGGGATATAACGACCATAGAGCCTGTCATCAGTGGTGCGCATCCGGCCCCGATCAGTAACTGTCCGGTGTAAGCCATCCAGAGTTCGGTACTGCTGGCAAAGAGGGCGGTGCCGGAGATCGCCAGCAGCATAAAGCTGACAATGGTCAGGCGGGGGCCGAGCCGGTCAAGCGCGATACCGACAGGTAGCTGAACCGCGGCAAAGCCGACAAAAAACAGAGACGCCAGCGTACCCAGCTCGCTGTCTGACAGGTTCAGATCCTGAGACAGCTCCGGGGCGATGACGGTAATAATGCTGCGATAGAGCATGCTGATAGCGGTAGCAAAGACCAAAGCAGAAAATTCAGGCATGTTAAGCAGCTACCCCAAACGAGACTTATGAAGTCATCACGTTAGCATAGCTGCCATCACCGAAGGAACGACAAGAGAGGGATAACCGGCGAAAGGAGCAGGGAAAAATTGCTCCACTGATCGGTCAGGTTGCTGATTTAGGTTAGCTGGGGATGATTCTTTCTCCGGAGCTTTTCAGGCTCAGGCTGCTTTCGTTGGATAAGCGGACCAGATTGCGGCCTTCAGCCTTAGCCCGTAAGAGTGCGTTGTCGGCATGTTGCAGAGCCTCGTTCAGACTATCGTTCTTTTTCACGACATAGGCACCCAGGCTCACGGTCAGAGGAATCGGGTGATGAGATTGTTCTGAGTGGGCGGGACGGCAGCGCTCAACCTCTAATCGGATCGCTTCAGCAATCGCCAGAATCTGGTAGGCTTGGGTATGATTCACCAGTGCAAGCAGTTCGTCCCCTCCCCAGCGGGATGAGGTGCCCAGTACCGCGTCATCAATATGCTTTGTCATGATCTCGGTGACGGTTTGAAGCGCTTTGTCCCCGAAGCTCTGGCCGTAGCGATCATTAATCTCCTTCATAAAATCGATATCAAGCCAGATCAGGCTGAAACAAAGCCCGGAATCATCCGGTTGGTTCCTGTATTGTTCTTCAAGCAGAGAGAGCATACCGCGCCGATTAAGCAGTCCGGTTAGCGAATCAACACGCTTTGTTCGCTCCAGTTCCTGTTGGCAGAGTTCCAGTCGATGCTCAATATTCGCACGGTTTTGGCCAACCGCACTGACCAGGTGATTAAAATGTTGCATCAGTCCACCGATTTCAGCCTGTCCCTGCAGCTGATGATCAGGTGTTTTACCCTGGCTCAGTATTTCCATGGACTCTTTCAGATGGTTGACCGGTCTTAGCACCATGTAACGAATTGCCAGATTCAGAATCAGGATCATAGCAACCAGGGTGACGCCATAGACCATGAACATGCCACTGAATCTGTCCATGGGTAACAGGGTGTCGAGATCAATCAGGGTGACTTCATACCAGTCGATCTCCGGCAGGTAGGCCACGGCCATCAGGGTGCGTCGGTTATTAATGCTGATGTAGTTACTGATCACTTTGTCTTTTTGCAGATAGGCCTGATGCATTGCGTGTCGCAGCTGGGTTTTATCGGTTTCCTGATCCATCAGATGCTGAACATTGTGCTGTTGTTCTGTCGGGCGGGTGAAGCTTGAGAAATTCACCAGGTTCGTATCGTGGTGTAGCTGAATGGCTCCGGTGTGGTCGACAAAAATATTGGTTACACCGGGATCTGTTTCCTGAGTGACCCGATTCAGAACCGTGTTCAGGTTCAGGCCGGTACCGACAACACCAAGTGCTTCCGGACCATCGGTCAGAAGTATATTGAGCCAGACCTTGGTGACCTCCAGTTCAGCATCCATATTGACGTTAACGTTGATCTCTCGCTTTTGATCAATCAGGGTGTAAAACCAGCGATCTGTAGGGTTGTCCGGGCTGAGAACATAGCGCAGCTGACTGTTTTGGTAGGTGTTGTTGGCATCATTATGGAAATATTCACCGCTGTTTCTGAGTGCAACAAAATAGTTCATCTCCAAAAAGTTATAGCGAAAGCTTTCCATCTCCTTAAGAGCCCGTTGTCGTAACTCCGGGTCTTCCGGGTTACGGGCAAAATTGATCAGAGCGGTGGATTGGGCAAACTGGCGCGACAGTGCTAATTCCCGTATCAGAGGCTGCAGGGTACGCTGGCGGTCATACAGGACCTGCTTTTCAGCATAGCGAACCGCCCACTCTTCGATGACGTCTTCAATCAGGGCGCTCACTGTTGTCCAGGCTGCAAAGGAGGAGAGCAGAATGAGAATGATGGAGAACAGGGTAAAGCGCAGTTTTAAACTCATAGAGCACTCCTTTTGCACTCGGAGAAAACAAGCTGATGTGCCTTCATCAGCTTACGCTTGCAGCTTTAGCCGTCTCTTTCTGACCGGAATGAGGTCGGGCTCAGTGTCAGGCGTTCTGTCGAACTGCAAATTAATGTTAGGTAAAGACGATCAGTTTTCAGCGGTATCCAGTGTATTTTCTAAAGCACTTTCCAGTTGCTGATGCTGATTCTTTTCCAGTCGGCGATAACCTTTACAAGCCCGCGAATAACCGCTTTCACAGGCTGATTTGTACCACTTCAGGGATGCTGCAAGGTTTGGTTTCAGACGCGGGTAGCCCTCATAGAGAACCGCAAGATTATATTGGGCAACAGTAATGCCGCCATCCGCAGCCTTTTGTAGCCATTGCGCCGCCAGATCCAGATCGGTCCGGGTGCCAAGTCCGTAGTAATGCAGGTAAGCCAGAGCTAAAGCGGCTTTTGCATGGCCCTTTTTAGCGGCCAGGGTGTACCAGTTAACTGCAGATGGGTAGTTTTGTCTGGCTCCGGCACCATCTTCCGCCAGTAAGCCCAGCTGGTATTGGGCTTCTGCATGATCTTTCTGGGCCGCCTTGTAGAACCAGTGTTCAGCTTTTTTCAGGCTGGTACCGGTGCCGGCACCTTGTTTGTACATCAGTCCCAGTTGAAACTCGGCTTCGGTCAGTCCCTGCTCTGCTGCTTTTTTTATCCAGCCGATCGCATCGACTTGGTGGCTGGGTTGGTTGCTTTGTTTCAGGTATTGCATACCCAGAAGGTACTGACCTTCCGCCAGCCCCTGGTTCGCTGCTTTCTGATACCAAGTATGAGCCTGTTCCGGATCGTAGTCTCCACCACGGCCGTCTTCGTACAGCCTTCCCGCCATCAATTGTGCACGGGCATCACCTTTTTCTGCGGCATCTATAAATGCATTCAGAGCATGGGTGTACAGTGCCTGATCATAAAAACGCATAGCTTTATCAAAATCGGCACTTGCCTGTGACGAAAGCAGAAGAGAAGCCAGCAGTAATGCTATTTGCAGAAAACGCAGGGTGTTTGAATCGTGTTTCAAAGATAACGATGTGGCGGATGACGGAGAGGTCTGCCAGAGGGACATTTTAAAGCCTCGTGGGGATATTGGGTCGCGAGGCTATTCTAAATGTATGTCAGTAAATTAGGAATTAGGGATAACCCTGTTTTTTTTATAGATTTGGTCAGATTTGCCTGCAATGGAGAGGGTTTATCGGCTTATCCGGGGTTTAGCAGGTGTGATTCGATATCCTTCACGCTTTCCATAACGGCATAGGTACTGGTTTGTAAAACGAAAGGCAGTGTTGAGATCTGCTCCCCCAGCACTTTGCGATAGTCTTCCATGCCTGTTGTGCGGACTTTCAGCAGATAATCAAAACCCGCCGCGATCATGTGGCACTGCTCTACTTCCGGAATCTGACGCACGGCTTCATTAAAGGCATCCAGTGCTTTGGTTTTGGTATCACTCAGTTTTACCTGCACAAAAGCGATGTGATTCACCCCCAGGCGTTTCTGATTGACCAGGGCCACATAACCAAGAATAAAGCCCTGCTCCTCCAGTTTTTTCATGCGTAACTGGCAAGGTGTTTTAGAGAGTCCTACCCTTGAAGCTAACTCTGTCACCGTCAGTCGGGCATTTTTTTGCAGTTCACGAAGAATGGCGTGATCGATGCGATCCAGATCATCTGTGCGTTTCATTTTAATGACATCCGGTAAAAGTCAGTCGGTTGAAAAGAGTTTATCTGCAATGAATGGCAAAACACCCAAGGGCGGTTTTTCCCTGAGGAAATAGTCCCTTAGAAACAGGGTTTTTGCCAAATAGTTAATATCTCTAAAATTATAATAGGCTTTTTTTATATTGTCTTAAATATAGCTAAAAAAATAAAACTAAAGCCTAAAAAGGAAAAAAATATAGAGAAAAAGGCTATAGCCCTAAAGCTAGAATGCTGGGCTATAGATTCAACAATAACGAAAGGTGTCGATATGACTCAGGCAATGAAGACTACAACAAATGCCGCTGCGAACACGACCGCAATCCGAGATGCGATCCGTGATCACTACCTGGCAGATGAAACCCGTTCGGTTAATGCATTGGTTGAGATGGCAGACTTGTCTGCCGAAACACGACAGCAGATCTCCCATGAAGCGGCAAAACTGATTACCCGCGTTCGTACATCTGCCAAACCTTCGATGATGGAAAACTTTCTGGCGGAATACGGCCTGACAACGAAAGAGGGCGTGGCCCTGATGTGTCTGGCAGAAGCGCTGCTGCGGGTGCCGGATGCCGAAACCATTGATGAACTGATTGAAGATAAGATTGTTCCGGGCAAATGGCAGGAACACCTGGGCCAGTCCGAATCAGCGCTGATCAACACCTCCACCTGGGGGTTGATGGTGACGGGTAAGCTGATCGCCTCTCCTGATGACAAAGGCCTGACCAATACCCTGCGCGGTATGATTAAGCGTCTGGGCGAGCCTCTGGTGCGTACCGCTGTTAAGCAGGCGATGAAAGAGCTGGGTCGCCAGTTTGTACTGGGCCGCACTATTGAAGAAGCCACCAAAAACGGCAAGAAGCAGCAGGCCCGTGGCTACAACTACTCCTATGACATGCTGGGTGAAGCCGCACGTACCGATGCGGATGCTCTGCGTTATCACCGCGCATATGCTGATGCGATCAGCAAAATCGCTTCAGCCTGCACCCACGATGATATCCGTAATAATCCAGGTATCTCGGTAAAACTGTCGGCGCTGCACCCGCGTTATGAATTTGGTAAATACGACAGCGTGATGGACGTTCTGGTTGAACGTACCTTCCAGCTGGCACTGATGGCGAAAGAAGCCAATATGGGCTTCAACATCGACGCCGAGGAAGCAGATCGTCTGGATCTGTCTCTGGATGTGATCGAAGCAGTACTGGCGCGCCCTGAGCTGGCAGGCTGGAACGGTTTTGGTGTTGTGGTTCAGGCCTTTGGCCCGCGCGCACCTTTCGTGCTGGACTGGCTGTACGCCACCGCTGAGAAGCTGGATCGTAAGATCATGGTTCGTCTGGTAAAAGGCGCGTACTGGGATGCAGAGATCAAGCGTGCGCAGGTTATGGGTCTGGATGGTTTCCCGGTATACACCCGTAAGGTGAACACCGACGTATCGTACGTTTCCTGTGCCACCAAGCTGCTGAAAATGACGGACCGCATCTACCCGCAGTTTGCGACTCATAACGCGCACTCTGTGGCGGCCATTATGAATCTGGCGGATGATCTGGATAAGTTTGAATTCCAGCGTCTGCACGGTATGGGTGAATCCCTGCATGATGTGGTTGTGCAGGAAAACAAAGTTCGCTGCCGTATCTACGCACCTGTAGGTGCACACCAGGATCTGCTGGCGTACCTGGTACGTCGTCTGCTGGAAAACGGTGCGAACAGCTCTTTCGTTAACCAGATTGTTGATACTTCGATCGCCCCTGAGCAGATCGCCCGTGATCCGTTTGATGCTGTGATGGCACTGGAAAGCATTCCTAATCCGGTGATTACCCGTGCCGCTGACATTTATGGTGAGAAACGCCGTAATGCTAAAGGCTGGGATATCACTGATATTCGTACCGTTGACCAGCTGGATAAAGAGCGCAGTGCTTACCTGAGCCACAAATGGCAGGCAGCCCCCATGATTGCTGGTGACGTTGAAGGTGCGAACACCAAAACCGTGATCAACCCGGCCAATCATCAGGATGTGGTGGGTGAGGTGCGTGAAGCCTCAGAAAAAGATATCGAAACCGCGATCACTGCGGCTCAGGCCGGTCAGAAAGCCTGGGAGGCGCTACCGGTTCAAGAGCGTAGCGCCCGCATCCGTAAATTTGCGGATCTGATGGAAGCGAATGCCGGGGAATTCTTTGCTCTGGCGACCCGGGAAGCGGGTAAATCTCTGCTGGACGGTATCGCTGAGATCCGTGAAGCCGTGGATTTTGCCCTTTACTACCCGAACGAAGCGGAACTGCATAATGATGATGGCACGGCTCGTGGCCTGATTACCTGTATCTCTCCGTGGAACTTCCCGCTGGCGATTTTCGCTGGTCAGATCTGTGCGGCACTGGCGGCCGGTAACGCGGTTCTGGCGAAGCCTGCAGAACAGACTGTGCTGATGGCAGCCCGTGCCGTTGAACTGATGCACGAAGCGGGTATCCCGAAAGATGTGATCCAACTGCTGCCGGGTGCCGGTGCGGTTGTCGGTGCGGCGCTGACCTCTGACTCCCGTATCAATGGTGTTTGCTTCACCGGTTCTACTCCAACGGCACAGCATATTAACCGTTCAATGGCCGCAAACATGTCACCGGAAGCGCCGCTGATTGCGGAAACCGGTGGTATGAACGCCATGATTGTGGACTCTACCGCTCTGCCGGAGCAGGTGATCCGTGACGTACTGGCATCCTCTTTCCAGAGTGCCGGTCAGCGTTGTTCTGCCCTGCGTGTACTGTATGTACAGAAAGATATCGCTGATCATCTTTTGGAGATGCTGTTCGGTGCGATGGATGAGCTGACCGTGGGTAACCCATGGCTGATCAGCACCGATGTAGGCCCTGTGATCGACAAGCTGGCGCAGGACAAGATTATGGCGCACATCAACACGTTTAAAGAGCAGGGTCGTTGCCTGAAGACTTACGAAGTGCCAACAACTGGGACTTTCGTACCGCCAACCGTGATCAAGCTGGATAGCATCAACGAGATGGAAGAAGAGATCTTCGGTCCTGTGCTGCACGTTTGCACCTTTGACGCCAGCGAGTTGGATCAGGTGATTGCCGATATCAACGGTCGTGGTTATGGCCTGACCTTCGGTCTGCATACCCGTATGGATTCCCGTATCGACTACGTGACCGAGCGTGTTCATGTGGGCAACTGCTACGTGAACCGTAACCAGATCGGCGCGATCGTTGGCTCTCAGCCATTTGGTGGTGAAGGCCTGTCCGGTACCGGTCCTAAAGCGGGTGGTCCTCTGTACGTTCGTCGCTTTAAAAATATTGCCGGAGAGAATCGTGCTGAATCACTGCAGGGTGACCTGATCTCAGAAGCTCAGCTTCAGGATGCGGTTAACAGAACGCTGAAACTGGCGGTTAAAGAGCCTGCTCAGGCTATTACCGATGTTGAACAGCAGCTGGGTGCACTGGCTTCTCATGTGAAGTCTGATTTGTTGGCAACCCGTGAAATGCCTGGGCCAACCGGTGAGCTGAACCGTCTGAGTTTCCATGCACGGGGTCTGGTGCTGTGTGCTGGTCCGGATCTGGACAGTGCAACTCAACAGGCGGCAGTGGCTCTGGCTCAGGGTAACCGTGTTGTCGTTGTTGCGCCGGGTGTTAAAGCACTAGCTGATCAGCTGGCTTCTGCAGGCCTGCCGATTGTCGGTCTGGATGGTGCGGTGGATGCTGCTGTACTGGCTGGGCTCACCGGTATCGATGGGATCGCCAGTAATGCAGCCCGTGATGTGCTGACCGCTTACCGTGAAGTACTGGCAAAACGCGATGGTGTGCTACTGCCGCTGTTGACTGAAGCGCACCTGCCGGAGCGCTTTGTACACGAGCGTCACCTGTGTGTGGATACCACAGCAGCCGGTGGTAACGCCAGTCTGATTGCATCCACTAACTAAGCGCGTTTTCTTAGTCCAAGTGATCTTGTTAAACCGTTTTGGGCAGGCCTGTTCGTGTGCCGGCAAGTCTGCCCAGCTTTAACTAAGGGTGTTGAGAGTGTGTCGTAAGATGCAATCTTCTCACTTTTAGATGTATCTCGTTTCTTTCCAAGGTAATGAGATACAGACCGTTCGTTGGAATTGTTGTTTGTACTTGTCTATCCCCAAACCCTCGTTGGTGGATGCCACAAATTTTTGTGGAGCTTTTCCGTTATTCGGAGAGTCGCCCCGGTTTTTAACCGGGGCTTTTTTTTGTCTGCGCTTAGCGCTATGAAAGACAACGGATCAGGCTGAAAACTGAACAGAAGAAAAATGCCTCAAAGCGGAACATTTTGGTTCTTTTATGGCGGCAATGATCCGTTTACAGGTCAGGCAACACGGTTCAGGCCAAGCAGATTGCCGAGTTGTCCAACGTTCTCCGAGATACTTCTGCTACGGTTTCTGAACTCTTTTTGTAGTTCAAACATAGCGGCTTCCAGCTGCAAGGCATGAGCTAACTCATTATCCAGACACTGTTTTTTTCGTATTGTGCTGTTCAGAATTTTATCTTCCATGTGAGTATTACGCATTTTTTCCGCAATCTCTAAATCTGATGCTTTCATCGTTTTCTACTTATAGGTTGGTCAGTATTGGATGCTTCCTATTAAATGACTTGCACATGACATACCAATGACCATTTTTTTTATGATGTTATTTTTTATCTTCTGACACCGGTTCTGATATTCCTAAGTCATTGCGGTGTTAGCAGGCCCGGCTTAAGATAGGTAAAACCTTTAAAAAATCAATATATAAGCAAGGGTGAACCTATGGTAAAGCTGCGTGATCTGGAGTATCTGGACGCGATTGATCGATTTAAGCACTTTGGTAAAGCGGCAGAAGCTTGTTTTGTCAGCCAACCTACGCTTAGTGGTCAGATCATGAAGTTAGAAGAGCAGTTAGGTTTGCAGCTTGTTGAACGACATCGCAGAAATGTCATGCTAACGCCTGCAGGCGAACAGCTGGTAAAAGAAGCGCGTAATGTACTGAACGCAGCTCAGGTGTTTGAAGAAACGGCCCGAACGTTACTCGACCCTCTGGCCGGCGACCTACACATGGGGATGATTCCTACTCTGGCTCCTTATCTTTTACCTCATGTTATGGAGCCCCTTAATCAGCGATTACCAAAGGTTAGTTTCTATCTCCATGAGAAGCAGACCAAGGTGCTGATGCGTGAGTTGAATGAGGGAAAACTGGATCTGCTGATTTTGCCCTGGCTTGATGATATGCAGGGCGTTGAGCGCTACGATCTGTTTGATGAACCGCTGGACCTGGCGGTATCTCCTCAGCACCCGTTGGCGGAGAAGGATATGGTTACCTTTGATGACCTGAATAATCAACAGCTGCTGACATTGGAGGATGGTCACTGCCTGAGGGATCAGGCTTTGGGTTATTGTTTTACCTCTGGCGCAAAAGAGGATCATCGTTTTCAGGCGACCAGTCTTGAGACCCTGCGCTATATGGTGGCAAGCGGTATCGGTATGACCATGTTGCCGAGATTGGCGACTCACAATCTGGAAGACACCCATCGCATCCGCTATATCCGATTTAAAACTCCGGAACCGACCCGGAATATTTCTCTGCTGATTCGGCCGAACTATTCCCGGATGACCTGTGTGCGGGAAGTGGTTAGCTGTGTGCGTGAAGTGATGAAGGATTTGTTTTGAATTGCCTGAATTATCCTGGAGCTATCCGTATTCCGCATACTAACGCCTTGTTTTGTCGTAAAAAAGTTATTTGAAAGCACGTTAAAGCGTGCTATCTCTAATGAACATTCCAATTGCGGAAGTGCCTTTCAAGGAAGGTGGAATCATCGCAAGTAATCATAAAGGCAGAGCGGAGAAAGGTTATGTCACAACAACTGGTATTAACCCTGATCGGTGACGATAAGCCCGGTCTTATAGAAAGAGTTTCTGAAACGATCGTTAAGCATCACGGTAATTGGCTCGAAAGCCGTATGTCCCATTTAGCGGATAAGTTTGCCGGTATTCTGACCGTTGCGGTAGCCGATGATCAGGCAGATGCGCTGGTGGAAGATCTGGTGGCGCTGGAACGTTTTGGCCTGACGGTAACCGCGGCCAAGGCGGGCGCACATGTTGTGGCTGGTTCTACCGTGTCTCTGTCGGTAGTAGGCAACGACAAACCGGGTATTGTGAAAGAGGTGTCTCAGGTGCTGAGTGGCCTGCAGGTTAATGTGAAAGAGCTGGATACCTGCTGCGAACCTGCACCGATGAGTTCAGAGATGCTGTTTAAGGCTGATATGGTACTGACGGTTCCTAACGGCGTAACCTTGACTCAGGTGGAAGAGGCGATTGAGGCCTTGGGTAGTGATCTGATGATTGAATTTAACAGTGAAGAGAAGGTTGCCGGATAAAAAGCAGGATTTGATGGGCAATCTTATTCAGGACGGGACATTAAAATAAAAAAGGGCAGCTCAGGTTGCCCTTTTTGGTCTACTTTGTCCTGTCCTGAATAAGGCTTAGAGCTCGTGCTGCCGTATATCCAGGGCGCCTCGGGTCAGGTCACCAAAAACATACAGTCGGTCCACGCTCAGGTCGCGCTCTTTGGCGGATAACTGATTCAGCTGGCGCACCATAGTCAGTGTGTCCTTGTTAAGCGGCGGTGTTTCATACTCGCCATTTTTAGGAGGCCAGATATCCGGGTCCAGTTTGCGCTGTCCCAGCCAGGCATTGGCGACCAGTACTTCCGCTGTTTCTGCCATATCTTTATAGGGATCGGTTCTATAGAGACCGGTCACTTTTTCTTTTTGGTAGTACATCGCATCCCCTGTTTTTCCGGCAGGCCGAGAGAGATCTCCCAGTCTGGACATAAATACCAGATCCCGGGCTTCAGCGTTGTTTCTTACCGCATCGATAGCAGCCAAAGCATCGCTGTGCTCTGTCAAATCAAGCGGTTCGAGGTAATCACTGCCAAACAGGTGTTCCATACCTTGCACGGTAATCTCCAGATAAGCGCGCTGGTTACTGCGGTCCAGATTGTTTAGCGTGCCGGCCATATTCAACAGCTGCTCATCGCTGAACTCATAGTTATCCAGCAGGTCCAGCGTATCTTTAACCATATCCCGCCCAATGGAGTAGCTGTGATTATCCTTCCAAGCCACGCTAGCTGCTTTGCTGTCATTCGGGTTGCTGCTGTTATTGGCCCCTATTTTTAGGTCGAGCCAGTGCCCGGTTTTATCAGCGGTCTCGGCAATAAATTGCAGCAACCCCTCTTTTGCTTCCGGTGAGAACGCTCTGTTTTTCAGCATCTGGTGGCTGCGTACACCTAACTCTTCATCCAGGATATAAACCTGCATTAAGGGAATTTTTTGCGTCTCATCAACACTGTCCAGATTGTTCATCAGACTTTGATGATCTTTGACGTTGTGCAGGGTATTCAGAAATGTTTTCAGGTTATCCAGCGAGCTGTTTTTGGAGGGGTTGAGTAGCTCTTTCCTGCTATAGGTATCGGGCTTTTCCGTTAGTTGTACCTGTTCTGCATAGATGTGGGCCTGGTCGAGAATCTGTTGGCGCAGTGATGGCTTACTGTCAGCCAGAGTCTGCATGACATCCCCAATATGGATAGCGTCCAGAGGATCAGAGGTCTTGAGATAAAAACGACCACGAGGATTCTCCGACTGCATGGCAATCATAATATCAGTGAACTGGGACACTTCTTCGTCGCTGAGGTTTTCCGCCAATTGGTATATATCATCCCCTTTCAGCAGGCTCTTGTAATCACCGATATTGCTGAGGATAAAGTCCCGCTGTTCCGGTGACATGCGCTCCAGTAAGGCATCGGCTTTGACTTTCTGTTCGCCATAAAACAGGTCGTTATAGGTTGCCTTGCCAATAAGCACTAATTTGGCCCCGTCTTCAATACCGAGTTCCCGGGCTTGTGCTTTGGTGTTTTCTCGGGCGCTCTGTACTGCCTGTTGCACAGATGCAGAGGGTGTAGAGGGTGTAGAGGTGTTTTGTGCTCCGGTGGCGGAGGTGTTTGGGGCGCTAAAAAAACGGCCGAGATAATGACTGGTATTCAACATGGTCTGACTTCCCTGTGGTTGGTACTAAATACTAAGTATTTTAAAAATCTGAAGGTTATTAATACGGTGGTATTCATTGTTGGCTTAAAGAATGCGACCGCTTCCTTGTCACGACTAAAGGCACCCAGAAGCCCCATCCCCATCGAAGAAAAGCTTAGGTGTTCTCTTTTTTAATAACACGCACTTAAGTATCGGCCACTGACGAAAAGAATTTAGTGCAGGTATTCAAATTTTGTCTGCGGATATACGGAAAGGCATAAAAAAACCGAAGTGACTTTTCCACAGGGAAAAGCCCTTCGGGAAAATACGATAGCCTGCGGTTCAGGCGAGTGGGCATCGTATTGGTTGGAATCGTGTCGGAGGTAGGGCCGTCATTAAGAGAACAAATTAAAGATGCAGAACCGGGCAGCTCTACCTGTTGGGGTAGGGCTGCCGGTGGAGGGATTCGCTCAGATGCGGATCCTTCCTTTATGAGCGAATTAAATAATCAAAAGCACCCAGAGCGGCGGTAGCACCGGAGCCCATGGAGACAATGATCTGCTTGTACGGTGTGGTGGTGACATCACCTGCCGCAAACACACCGGCCATGCTGGTCTGGCCGTGGCTGTCGATCTCAATCTCGCCACGGTTACTCAGTTCCAGTGTGCCTTTCAGGAACTCGCTGTTCGGTACCAGACCGATCTGAACAAAGATGCCATCCACGTTCACTGTGTGAACTTCCTCGGTGGTGCGGTCCTGATAGGTCAGGCCGGTGACTTTATTGCCATCGCCCAACACCTCTGTCGTCATCGCTTCTTTGATGATGGTGATATTGGGCAGGGATTCTGCTTTTTTCACCAGCACATCATCGGCGCGCAGAGTGTCACTGAATTCCAGTACGGTAACGTGTTCTACGATACCGGCCAGATCAATCGCAGCTTCGATACCTGAGTTACCGCCACCGATGACCGCAACCGGCTTGCCTTTAAACAGCGGGCCATCACAGTGCGGGCAGAAGCAGACACCTTTTGCTTTGTACTCGGCTTCACCGGGTACATTCATCTCACGCCAGCGGGCACCGGTGGCCAGAATCACGGATTTGGCTTTCAGTACGGCACCGTTGGCCAGTTCGACCTCTTTCAGGCCATCGGCATTTTCCCGCAGAGCAACCGCCTGCTGGGTTTTCATAATATCCACGTCGTACTCTTTAACGTGCTCTTCCAGCTGGGCGACTAATTTGGGGCCTTCGGTGTAGGATACGGAGATAAAGTTCTCGATACCCACTGTATCGGCCACCTGACCGCCGAAACGTTCAGCGACAACACCGGTACGGATGCCTTTACGGGCGGAGTAGATCGCCGAGGATGCCCCAGCCGGACCGCCGCCTACGACCAGTACATCGTAGGTTTCTTTATCGGCCAGTGCCGCAGCGGCTTTGGCGTCGGCCTCATCGTCTACTTTGTTCAGAATTTCGGCCAGCGTCATCTTACCGTTACCGAAGGGCTCGCCGTTCAGGTAGACGGAAGGTACGGCCATGATCTCACGCTCTTTCACTTCATCCTGAAACACGCCACCGTCGATCATGGTTGCGGTGATATTCGGGTTCAGGATCGCCATCAGGTTTACTGCCTGAACGACATCCGGGCAGTTGTGGCAGGAGAGTGAGACGTAAACTTCAAAATTCAGTTCGCGGGTCAGGCCTTTTGCCTGTTCCTGCAGTGCTTCCTCTTCTTTTGACGGGTAGCCACCGGCCTGCAGCAGCGCCAGAACCAGAGAGGTAAACTCATGGCCCATGGGGATACCGGCAAAGGTCACACGACCTTTCTCGCCCTGGGGCGCGACCACCATCTGGGGGGCACGACCCGTTGGGGTTTCATCAACCGTCAGAGAAATCTTGTCATTCAGGCCTTCAATTTCGCGGGCCAGTTCCAGCAATTCATCGGATTTTGCTGTGCCGTTTACGGATACCGTCAACTCGATCGGATTAACGAGGCGTTGCAGATAGGCATCCAGCTGTTGTTTCAGATTCGCTTCAAGCATGGTTATTTCACCCACTTAGTTAAAAAGTTATCCGTCTTGTTTAAGGTAATCCGCTCTGTTGTCCGTGCTGATCGTATCGCCTGTCAGGCGAATTTCAGATACAGCGGTGCCGACGTCTGCTTGTGATGCTTAAAGCAAACCGGCGTGATACAGAACAGGGTTAAACAGGGTGTGACGTTGACCTGAAGTGATTCAGGCTGTTGCTCTCAGAACCTGCCGGTGGGCAGGCTCTGAGGGAGATGGGAGGCCGGTGTGACCTCCCATAATCCGCGCATTGGGGAGCAGGATGGCTTAGATTTTGCCAACCAGATCCAGAGAAGGAGCCAGAGTCGCTTCACCTTCTTTCCACTTCGCAGGGCAAACTTCACCCGGGTGTGCTGCAACGTACTGAGCGGCTTTGATCTTACGCAGCAGGTCGTCAGCGTCACGGCCGATACCTTCAGCAGTGATTTCCATCGCCTGGATCACGCCTTCAGGATCGATAACGAAAGTGGCGCGGTCTGCCAGACCCATACCTTCACGCATAACACCGAAGTTGTTGGTGATGTTGCCGGACTGGTCGCCAACCATGTAGTAGTTGATCTTACCGATAGTTTCAGAGCTGTCGTGCCATGCTTTGTGAGTGAAGTGTGTGTCAGTGGATACTGAGAACACTTCTACGCCCATTTTCTGCAGCTCTTCGTATTTGTCTGCAACGTCACCCAGCTCAGTCGGGCAAACGAAAGTGAAGTCAGCAGGGTAGAAGAAGAATACCGCCCACTTGCCTTTTACGTCAGCTTCAGTGATCTCTACGAATTCACCCTGTTTGAAAGCGGTTGCAGCAAATGGCTTGATTTCAGTGTTGATTGCTTGTGGCATGATATTGCTCCTGTCATTTAATAAGTGCTTTTCTGTATAAAGCAAAACGGTTAAGGCTTTCTGAAAGGATTTTTTCAGAGCCCTTTCGTTGAAGTTAGGAGAAGTATAGGACGAACAATTGTGATCAGATAATTGATTAGGCTGATTGTATTGATAGGTTTTTCCTATCAAAGACTGGGTATGTCTATAAGGTTTTATGATTGTTACAGGTGCTCTTTAGGTTGTTAAGAGCGCAAGCCCTTGCCTGACTGGAAACAACTGCCGGCGACAAGGGGGATCAGGAACTGGTTTCCAGAGGGAGATCCGGTTTGGCTGATACGGTTACATTACGACCTATCTCTTTTGCCTGGTACAAGGCATCATCGGCCAGTTGAATCAACTGATCGATAGATCGGTGGCTGTCAGGCTGGATGATAGCGGTTCCCAGGCTCAGAGTGACAATTCCGTGCTCTGAATCCGGATGGCTGATTTCCTGCTCTATGATTGCCGAGCGCATCGCTTCTGCCAGCTGGAAAATTTGCTCCTGGGAGGATCGTCCCTGCAGCAAAATAAACTCTTCGCCACCGTAACGACCCAGAAGAGTATCCGGGAAACGGTGGACAATATCGTCCAGTGTGGAGGCAACTTTCTTCAGACACTCATCCCCTGCCTGATGACCAAAATGATCGTTGTATGTTTTAAATCGATCAATATCACACATAATCAACGCCAAGGGCTGGCGCAGATTGAGGGTCATCTGCCAGTGGTCCTGTAGCTTCTGGTCAAAATAGCGACGGTTTGCAACGCCTGTCAGGGGGTCCGTTTCGCTAAGCACCAGTAGCTGCCGGTTCAGTTTGCGCAGTTGCTGATTCGCTTTTTCTGTCTCTTCCTGAGCCTGATTCAGGCGTTGCTCCGCTGTATTTCGGGCATTTACGAAAACTTCAAAAGCCTGTCCGATCACTGATATCTCATCTTCGCCATCAGTAGGAATCTCTTTAGGATCGCCTGCAACGTGGGCACTCATGGTATCGCTCAGGTGGTCCAGGCGTTCCACCAGACGACGGCGAATAAAGACCACCATCGCCAGAATACTGATCAGAAAGATAACGCTGAATACACCCACCATGATAAAGGCACGCTGCGCGGATGATTCGTAGTCTCTTGCCGCCAAATGGGCGGTATTTTTCAGGCTCTGGAAATAGTTATAACTACTGGTGGTCAGACGCTGAGAGTAAAGGCGGGCCTCTCTTGCAGAAGCAAGTGTCGCCCTGTGACTCAGAATCAAAGGTTTTCTCAGATGGAAGGTTCGGTTGATCAGTGGTTGTAGCTGCTGAGACAGCTGACGGGCATCAGGCAGTTGCTTCAGGTACGTCTCCGCTGATTTCTCCAGCCGGTGCAGCTGTCCATTTTTCTCGGCTTTCAGCGCGATCAGGCAGGTATTGATAATCTGCTGGGCGAGTAGTCTGGATGTGGTTGAGCCGGAGCCTTCCGGCAGCTGATCGCTGAGTTTTTGAAGGTCATCCAGCAGATCCTGCTCCTGCTGCATCAGAAGACGTTCTTCTTCCAGACGCTGAGCCAGCTTTTCCAGGCTGGAGAAGTAGGGCTTTTGCCAGAGATCGATCTCGTCCAGGTAGCCCTGTTCTTTCTCATTGGTTGCTGTCAGTTGTTTTCGCACGTAACGATAGAGATCAACCAGATCCTGGTCGACAGCGCCTTCCTGACTCACGCTACGATTGGTACTGAGAATGCTTTCAAAGGTTTGTGCAGCGATCACTTCTGCATCACGGGAGAGTTCTGCCGCGGTAAGAGCGCGTTCATAGTGAAGGCCGCTCAACTCCTTCAGGCCTTCAGTCTGGCGCAGCAGTGCCTGAATACTCAAAGCAGCCATCACCATATAGAGTGCAAAACCTGCAGCCAGAAACAGTGTCAGGCGAAAGCCAATGCTTTTTACAATTTTGCCGGAAAAACTTCCCAAACGACCCATAGATGAACTCTTAATCAGATATGAAACCGGAATTCCTGAGAATCAGTTACTTGAAGGGAGGAGCGAACAAAGCTCCCCCCTGATTCCACAGACGATTGAGTCCGCGTTCCATGTTGATTGGAGTTCCGAGACCAAAATGGCGATTATAAATCTCGCCGTAGTTACCGACAGATTTAATAATACGGTAAGCCCACTGGGAGTCGAGTCCCAGCTGAGGGCCGATATCTCCGGTTTTCCCGAGCAGGTTCAGCACTTCAACATCTTTGCTCTTAGCCATCACCTGATCGATATTTAAGGAGGTAATGCCTTTTTCTTCTGCCAGAATCACAGCATGCACCACGGAACGGATAATGCGTGACCATTCGGGATCATCATTACGAACCTTAGGACCGATAGGTTCCCGTGAAATCATTTCCGGCAACATAATGTAGTCATTCGGATTATCTGCCCTGTTCGCGCGGTTGGTTGCCAGATTCATGCGGTCCGCGGTATAGGCATCGCAACTGCCCCGGAAAAAGCTGTCGCCATTGGCAAAAATAATATCCGCTTTGTAGCCCCTGGAATCAAAGGTATCAACCAGGTTGTTGTGTGTCGTCGTGTTGGCTGTGACACAGATACGTTTGCCCTGCAGATCAGAAAGTTTACGGATTCCGGAGCTTTTACGCACCATAAAACCCTGACCATCAAGTAGATAAATCGCAGGGAATTCGACCTGATACTGATTTTCTCGGCCCAGCGTCCAGGTGGAGCTGTACATAACGACATCCGTTTTTTTCTCCATCAGGGTGGTAAAGCGCGTAGTGGCTCCTACTTCGATGAAGTTAACAAACTCAGGATCACCCAAAACTGCAGCGGCCGTTGCCCGGCAGAAATCAACGTAGAAACCTTCCCAGCGGCCTTTGTCATTGATGGCACTTCGTCCGGGGTCATCGGGGAATACGCCACAATCCAGATCACCTTTCTCAATGACCTGATCTTTTGTACCTGCAAACGTGAGTGGTGATAGCGTTAATGAGGATAGTGTTAATACAGAGGTTATGAGGGCGACGGATAAAAACTTTCCGGCAACAAAAGTGGGTTTTTCAGGTGCCTGATGTAAAGAGAAAATAGAAAAAAGTCGTTTTGGCATCTCAGGTATCCTTGGACTTCTCTATTCAGGTTGCCTGATTTTCATGACAAATAACGTTGAAAACAACACTGAACAGTGAAACTTTTTTTATCGTGATTTAGCAAGTACCGGCAGTTTAGCTCAATTATATAACTTTTAAATGTCAGTTTTAGATCTGAGGCAGCTAAGCGGTAAATTTATGGCTTATTTATTGATCTGGTGAAAAATTTGAGTCTGACAAAGCTTTATTACATTTATTTACAGTGAATTAACCAGATAGTCCACCAGCAATCTTACCTTGGGGGAAAGCAGGCGATTTTGAGGGTACAGTGCCCAAATTCCTTCATCCTCTCCCTGAAAAGGGTTAAGCAAGCTAACCAGTTGCCCCTTATTCAGTGCTTCATCAACGTAGTAATCCGGTAGCTGAACAATTCCCAGTCCCTTCAGTGCAGCATCCAGCAATGCATGGCCGCTATTGCACCGGATACGACCGTGAATACGCAGGTTTCGTTCCTGCCCCTGAGAACGGAATCGCCAGTAATCCAGCGTGCCCTGCAAGCAGCTATGGTGGTTCAGCTCCGAGAGGGTATGAGGTTCACCGTGTCTGTTCAGGTACTCCGGTGAGGCGCAGACATAAAGACGTCGGCTGGAGAGGCGGCGGGCAATCATGCTGGAATCTCCAAGACGCCCCAGTCGTATCGCCAGGTCGTACCCCTCTGTGACCAGATCCAGTGTCTGATTGGTCAGATGGCACTGAAGCTCCAGATCCGGATGTTGCTGCATAAAGTTATTCAGCAACGGTGTGATATGGCTCTCGCCATAGGCCACAGGGGCTGTGATCTTGAGTTTGCCCCTGGGGCTTGCCTGCAGGTCGGTGAGTGCGCGTTCGGCATCGTCCAGCGCATCCAGAATCTGGCGACAGTGCTGGTAGAAAATCTGTCCTGCTTCCGTTGCTGAAACCTTGCGGGTGGTTCGGTAGAACAGTTTACTGCCAAGGCGTTTTTCCAGATGACCGACCTGACGGCTTACCTGGGCTGTTGAGCAGCCCAGCTGGCGTGAAGCCTGCGTAAAGCTTTCGCTTTCATACACGGCAACAAATTCATTGATCCCTTCCCAGTTCATCGATGCTTAGGCCCCTGTTGATCGGCTTATTTGCAGTATTATTGTTACATATAGGTAAAAGTGAATTTATATTTTAGAGGATTATCCCTTTTGCGGTAACAGCTAAAATTAGAAGATTGATCCTTTGGGATCCGTTTTAGTAATCGAATCAGTTACCGGAGCCTGTTATGACTCAGCCTATGATTAAATCCCGTGCCGCCATCGCCTGGGGCCCGAACCAGCCGTTGTCTGTTGAAGAAGTCGATGTTATGCCACCCCAGAAAGGTGAAGTGCTGGTCAAAATTATTGCGACTGGCGTGTGTCATACCGATGCCTTCACCCTGTCCGGTGATGACCCGGAAGGTATCTTCCCGGCGATTCTGGGCCATGAAGGTGGCGGTATCGTTGAAGCGGTAGGTGAAGGTGTGACCAGCCTGCAGGTGGGGGACCATGTGATTCCGCTGTACACCGCTGAATGTGGCGAGTGTAAGTTCTGCAAATCCGGCAAAACCAACCTGTGTCAGGCGGTACGTGAAACTCAGGGTAAAGGCCTGATGCCGGACGGCACCACGCGTTTCTACAAAGATGGTCAGCCGATTTTCCATTACATGGGTTGCTCGACCTTCTCGGAATACACCGTACTGCCGGAAATCTCGTTGGCGAAAGTCAACAAAGAAGCGCCGCTGGAAGAGATCTGCCTGTTGGGTTGTGGTGTGACCACCGGTATGGGCGCTGTGATGAATACCGCCAAGGTGGAAGAGGGCGCAACCGTCGCTATCTTTGGTCTGGGCGGTATCGGTCTGTCGGCGATCATTGGTGCCACCATGGCAAAAGCCAGTCGTATTGTGGCGATCGATATTAACGAGTCCAAGTTTGAACTGGCGAAAAAGCTGGGTGCCACTGACTGCATCAACCCGAAAGATTACGACAAGCCGATTCAGGAAGTGATTGTCGAGCTGACCGATGGCGGTGTGGATTACTCCTTCGAGTGTATCGGTAATGTTGATGTGATGCGCTCTGCGCTGGAGTGCTGCCACAAGGGTTGGGGTGAGTCTGTGATTATCGGTGTTGCCGGTGCCGGTCAGGAGATCTCTACCCGTCCGTTCCAGCTGGTGACCGGTCGCGTATGGCGTGGTTCTGCTTTTGGTGGTGTTAAAGGTCGTTCCGAACTGCCGGGTATTGTGGAAGATTATCTGGCAGGCAAATTTGCCCTGAATGACTTTATTACCCACACCCTGCCGCTGGAGCAGATCAACGAAGCCTTTGATCTGATGCATGAAGGTAAGTCGATCCGCAGCGTGATTCATTACTAAGCTCTGCTTTCACTTCGATGTCTCAAACCGATTGAGCTGACGTAATGACTAAGCCGGGTACTCCGTTGAATAAAACAAACGGGGTATCCGGCTTTTAGCAGGAGAATGTTATGGAACCTATGGAAAATATCAGCCGTGCCCGCAGCTTTGGTGGTTGGCATAAACAGTATCGCCATCAGTCTCAGGTACTGAACTGTGAGATGCGTTTTGCCATCTATCTGCCGCCCCAGGCTGCATCAGGACCGGTACCCGTGCTTTACTGGTTGTCGGGTCTGACCTGTACCGATGAAAACTTTATGCAGAAAGCCGGTGCTCATCGTATGGCCGCAGAGTTAGGCATTGCCCTGGTGGCACCGGACACGAGTCCCCGTGGTGAGGATGTCGCCAATGATGACGGCTACGATCTGGGACAGGGCGCAGGTTTTTACCTGAACGCCACTCAGGAGCCCTGGGCAAAGCATTACCGTATGGAAGACTATGTGTTGCACGAACTGCCTGAGCTGATTGAGTCGGTCTTCCCGGTAACGCAGAAGCGGGCTCTTGCCGGCCACTCAATGGGTGGGCACGGGGCCCTGACGTTGGCCCTTAAAAATCCGGAGCGATTCTCTTCGATATCTGCGTTCAGTCCTATTGTTAACCCGGTGAATGTTCCTTGGGGTGAAAAAGCCTTTACCGCTTATCTGGGCGCTAACCGGGAGAGTTGGAAAGCTTATGATAGCTGCGAGCTGATCCGTCAGGCGCAGGTGCATCTGCCGATGCTGGTGGATCAGGGAACAGAAGACAGCTTCCTTGAAGAGCAGCTGAAACCAGAGCTTCTGGTGCAGGCCGCAGACCAAGTCGGTTACCCACTGCAGCTGCGTATGCAGGAAGGTTACGATCATAGCTACTATTTCATCGCCAGTTTTATTGGTGAGCATCTGGAGTTTCATAGCCGCTATCTGAAGGCCTGATACTTTTTCGTAACGGCCAAAAAAACGCCGCTGAGATGATTATGATCACCAGCGGCGTGTTTTTTTTTAGGGGAGACAGAGCCGTGTCAGAGGGTACGGGCATCCTGCATCAGACGGTCTACACAGCGGATCACTTCTAAGCTGGCATCTTCCATACATTGCAGATACTTCAGCATTGCCTGAGTATCACCGTTAGCTCCGGCTTTTAAAGCAGAGCGGCCACAATCGTGTACCTTCTTGTGAGGATTATCCAGATCCTTAAAACTTTGCAGATGGCTATAGTGGTTAGCACCGTATCCGTTGAAATACCAATGGCCCAGTCGGCATTCGGTATGACGATTCACCTCATTGGTAAACTGTTGTTTCTCAATCAGGCTGTAGACGTTGTTCTTCCACACCGCGTGATCCAGTTTCACGGTATTCAGGAATGCTGAGGTAGTAGAATCGCTGATCACCTTCTGCATATGCGTTGAGCGTTCCAGAACCTGCTCAACCACATGATCAATCTGAGAGGATGACGCTGATATCTCTTCGGTGCTCTGCTGGTTCTCGCTCACCATGGTTTTAATATCGTTGGTCTGATTGATCACCTGAGTGATCAGGGACTCGATCTGGCTACTGGCTTCATGGGCTTTAGCGGCCAGAGTACGTACTTCATCGGCGACGACAGCAAAACCACGACCGGCTTCACCGGCACGAGCCGCTTCAATGGCGGCATTCAGAGCCAGCAGGTTGGTCTGGTCAGAAATCTCCTGAATCGACGATACCAGACGGCTGATACTGGATGCGGTTTCATCCAGAACAGAAACAGCAGCCATACTTTTACCGGCATGATCACTGATAAAGCGGGCACGGTTCTCCAGGCGAACCAGAGCATCACGGGTTTCGGCAAACACATCGTTCATCTGTTTTTGCGCTTTGCGTTCTTCGATTAAGGCTTCGGCATTACTGGCTAAGCCTTCACGAATGGTATTCAGCATATCACCACCCTGGAGAATACAGGGCATGATGTTGGCAAAATCTTCTGAGGCTTGCTGCACTCGGCGAATGTGGCTTTCTTTCTCCTCAATCACCTCCTCAAGCTGCTGGATTTCACTTTGATGCTGCTGCTTAAGGCGAGCCAGCTCTTGTTTAAGTGCGGTATTTTCGTCCTTTAAAGTACTGCTGAACCACATAGTAGAATCGACCTCTGGAAAATCTGCAGTGAATGTGGGGGAAGCCAAGGGGATTCGGGTAAATAAGAGCCCTAATTCTAACGCTTTGTTTCAAACGGTTACATTATTGCAGTTTATTGATGTTTCTAAAATGAGATTTTTATTGATCTGAACAGGCATTTTGTCGCATGCGCCAGTGCATTGCAGAGGATGACTAAACCGCATCCGCTACTCAAGGGCCGTTCTGTCTGCACAGTGTTTTCTTTCAAGAGAGTTTTATAGCGTGCGGCTTAGAGGTAAAATCCGGTTTTTAAACAATTAAAACGGGATAGTGGTATGGGCAGAGCCTTTCAAAACCGAAAAGAGTCCATGGCTAAAACGTCGGACGCCAAAGCCAAGCTGTACAGTAAATATGGCCGTGAAATCTATGTCTGTGCGAAAGCCGGTGGTGTGGAGCCTGATGGCAACCTGTCTCTGCGTAGTCTGATCGACCGTGCGAAGAAAGATCAGGTTCCTGCGCATGTAATCGACAAAGCTCTGGATAAGGCTAAAGGTGGCGGCGGTGAAGATTTCTCCACTGCGCGCTACGAAGGTTTTGGCCCTGGCGGCACCATGGTGATTGTGGATTGTCTGACCGATAACCCGAACCGTACCTTTGGTGATGTGCGTACCTGCTTTAACAAAGCGAAGTGCAAAATTGGCGGACAGGGCAGCGTAAGCCACATGTTCGACCACAGCGCGATCTTTGTTTTCGCTTATGAAGACGAAGAAGCGGTACTGGAAGCGCTGATGGAAGCGGATGTTGATGTGACCGACATCGAAAACGAAGACGGCAAACTGACCGTATTTGCTCCGCACACCGATTACGCAAAAGCCAAAACCGCGATCACTGAACTGGTTGGTGAAGGTGTTGAGTTGGAAGTGGACGAGATTCAGTTCGTTCCCCACAACATGACCGCCATCTCCGGCGAAGATGTGGAAACCATGGACAAGTTCCTGGATATGCTGAACTTCCTGGATGACGTGCAGAACGTTTATCACAACGCTGAATACTAAGCGGTTGAGCGTAACGTGAGTTCAGAGCCTTCCGGTGTTGTTACTGATAATTCCGGAAGACAAAAAACCTGCTGCGGCAGGTTTTTTGTCTGTGGGGAGTGAAGAAAACTTGTCTTTGTATTCCGGGAACTCCCTTCAGGACTCCAGCAGGTGCTGAATCAGCGCCCGTAGCTTGCCGGGTTTCACCGGCTTGTTCAGTACCGGCAGGCGTGCGTCATTAAAGCGCTTACGTTGTTCACTGTTCCGGTCGGCGGTGAGCACAATCGCCGGAATCTCCTTCCGGTAATGCTGGCGCAGGGCGTCAATCGCCTCGGTGCCGGTGCGGTTATCGTGCAGGTGGAAATCCGCCAGAATCACCTCAGGTTCAAACTCCTCATCCTCACAAAGCGCCAGAGCTTCTTCCAGATCCGGCGCACAGATCAGCTGACACCCCCACTGTTGCAGAAGGGCTTCCATACTGACGAGAATACTTTCTTCATTGTCGATCACCAGTACCGAACGCTGATAGAGCACATCGCCGGAGGGTCTGAAACTGGCCGGTGGCAGAGAGGTCGGCACCCGTGGCTGAAAGTGTGCCCGGGGCACCCGTACCGTGAAGCAGGAGCCTTGTCCCTGCAGAGATTCCACCTGTACCGGATGCCCTAGCATACGGGCGATACGGTCTACGATGGCAAGCCCCAGACCTAAGCCCTGACGGTTTTTGCCCCGGTGCTGATCCAGCTGCTGAAACTCTTTAAAGATCATCTCCAGCTGATCGGCAGGAATACCATCGCCGGTATCCCAGATCTGAATCAGGACATGCTCCGGTGTCCGGCGACAGCCCACGGTAATTCTGCCTTCTGGCGTGTAACGGATCGCGTTGCTGATCAGGTTACGCAGGATGCGCATCAGCAGGCGTGAGTCGCTGCAGACCGCAAGACTGGTGGGCAGGATATTGAGTTTCAGCTTCTTCACTTGTGCCACGGGCTGAAACTCGGCATCCAGCGAGTGCAACAGAGCGTTCAGCTGCATGGAGCTGAGATCTGGTGTGATGGCGTTCTGATCCAGTCGGGAGATATCCAGCAGATCGTTGATCAGATCTTCGGCGTTTTCCAGCGCCAGATGGACCCGTTCCACCAGGCCTTCATCGGCGGGTGCCAGCGTACGCTCTCGCAGCGCAGAAACCAGCAGGCGGGCGGCATTCATCGGTTGCAGCAGATCATGGCTGGCAGCGGCAAAATATTTATCTTTATTACGGTTGGCTTCTTCGGCGGCTTCTTTCGCCTGCTTCAGCTGGATTTCAATCTGCTGGCGCTCGGCGATCTCCTGACGGAGTTGTTCGTTAACGGATTGTAGCTCCTGAGTGCGCTCTTCAACCCGCACCTCCAGCTCTTCATTCAGCTGTTCTAAAGTGGCGTTGAGTTGAGAGTAGCGGTCTCTTTCCTGTTCCAGCTCTTCCAGTTTGGTGAGCAGTTCCGGGTAATAGCTTTTACGGACGGACTGTTCGCCAAGACCGATCAGATGCGTCAGTGCCTCACCCCGGGACGGAGTGCCTGTTGCTTTAGCGGCTGGCGTTTTCAGGCCCGCTGTTGTCGGATCAGAGCGCTTCTTCATAAACCACTTCGAGGTCTCGTTGGTTGGAGCTGCGGGGGTTGGTCAGAATGCAGAGATCCGCCAGGGCTTTTTCCGATAGCTGGGGCAGGTCTGTCATGCGTACCCCCTGCTGAGAAAGGGTCTGATGCAGGCCGACCTCCTGTTTGAGGCCGATCACTTTATCCACAAGGGCGCGACGGTTCTGCTGGCTGCTCCGGTTGTGGGTTTCCAGTTCCAATGTTTCCGCAATGACCTTGTAGCGATCCTGAGCATCCCGGTAGTTAAAGTCGATCACGTGCTCCAGCAGCATGGCGTTACAGAGGCCATGAGGCAGATCGAGATAACCGCCAAGGCTATGGGACATGGCATGCACCGCACCAAGAATCGCGTTGGAAAAGGCAAGGCCTGCTTTCATGGAACCCAGCATAACGGCTTCACGGCGTTCGCTATCCAGTGGATTAGCCACCAGTTGCGGCAGGTTTTGGTTGATCAGGCGGATCGCATCCAGCGCGTGCATATCCGTCAGTGGGCCAGCACCGGTGGACACAAAGGCTTCTATGGCATGTACCAGAGCATCAACGCCGGTACAGGCGGTGAGGAAGTTATCCATGGTGGCGGTGGTTTCCGGATCGATCAGAGCAACGTCCGGTACAACGGCCTTGCTGACAATGGAGATTTTCACCTTCTCATGCTGATCAGAAATAATGGCAAACTGGGAGACATCCGCAGAGGTACCGGCTGTGGTTGGAATAAAAATCAGCGGGGGGATCGGCAGATCGATGGTGTCGATGCCTTCGTAATTCAGAATATGCCCGCCATTGGCTGAGACAATACCTACGCCTTTGGCGCAATCCATGGGGCTGCCACCGCCGACCGCGACAATGACATCGCACTGTTCCGCTTTGTAGAGTTCAACGCCCAGCATCACTTCGTCGGTTCGCGGGTTGGGGGAAACCTGGGTGAAGATCACGCTGTCGATGCCTTCCGCTTCAAGGGAGGCTCTGACATCTTCCAGCCAGCCTGCAGCCGCAACGCCGGGGTCGGATACCAGAAACACTTTTTTTGATCCGAAGCTGCGGGCGTAGTTGCCTACGGTTTTGCGGGCGCCTGCACCGAAGATAATTTCGGGGGAGACGAATTTTCTCAGATTGGAGATTGCGTTACTCATCGGTGACCACTGACAGGGCTGAAGCCTGCTCTTTTATTGTTTTTATGTTTGGCTGTTTGATGATGTCATTTTTTAAGATGCCGGTACTGTTGGCCGGTATCTAATAAAGTCCCATCAGCTCAGTCCGTTTCTCAGGTAACGTCCCGGTCGGCAGAATCCGTTGTGTCCTGGGTTTTACGGATCAGACAGGGATGGCTGCGGCCTGTAGCGCTGTTCAACCCTGACAACGTTCAAACCCGACGTGGCTTAACCCTGGCGCTCTGTTACTAGCATGCTAGTGCCGTATGAAAGGGATCAATATGCTACTTACGGGCCGCATTTTCAGACCCTATGATCAAAAAATAGTACCGAAGTAGTAGTTTTAAGGTTGGCGGATTGGGTGAGCTAAGGCTGTCTAGTCCTGATATAAGTTGACACTTTTTTACAGCGCCCGATGAACCTCATC